>JAUNTT010000052.1:13109-16628 GCA_030538555.1 Micrococcus sp. | reverse complement strand
TGCCCCCTCTCCCCTCTCCGCTCCCCCTCCCCTCACCCGACATAGCAGAACGCCCCGCCGCGGCTCCCGGTGAAGGGAGTGCGACGGGGCGTTCGCGCGCTGGCTGGCCACCACATGCGGTGGCCAGAGCCGGATCAGCGCTTGGAGTACTGCGGGGCCTTGCGGGCCTTCTTGAGGCCGGCCTTCTTGCGCTCGATGATGCGAGCGTCGCGGGTCAGGAAGCCCGCCTTCTTCAGGGCCGGACGGTTGTTCTCGCGGTCGATCTCATTCAGAGCACGCGAGATGCCCAGGCGCAGCGCACCGGCCTGGCCGGAGGGGCCGCCGCCGTGGATGCGGGCGATGACGTCATAGGCGCCCTCGAGCTCGAGCAGCGTGAAGGGGTCGTTGACCTCCTGCTGGTGGAGCTTGTTGGGGAAGTAGTTCTCCAGGGTGCGGCCGTTGATGGTCCACTGGCCGGAGCCGGGGACGACGCGCACGCGGGCCACGGCCTCCTTGCGACGGCCGACGGCGGCACCGGCGACGGTCAGGGCCGGGCGCTCGGCGGCGTCGGGTGCCTCGGTGGTGTGCTCGGACTCGGAGGTGTAGCTGGTGAGCTCCGCGCCCTCAGTTTCGTTGATGCTCATGTCTCTCCTTGAGAGGTGTGAAGATCCCGGCGCCCGAATTACTGGGCGACCTGGCCGATCTCGAAGGTCTTGGGCTGCTGGGCGGCGTGCGGGTGCTCGGCACCGCGGTACACCTTCAGCTTGGACATCTGCTGGTCAGCCAGCGAGTTCTTGGGGAGCATGCCCTTGATGGCCTTCTCCACGGCGCGCACCGGGTTCTGCTCGAGCAGCTCGGCGTAGGAGACGGACTTCAGGCCGCCCGGGTAGCCGGAGTGGCGGTAAGCGCGCTTCTTCTCGAGCTTGGCGCCGGTCAGGGCCACCTTCTCGGCGTTGATGATGATGACGTAGTCGCCCATGTCCATGTGGGGGGCGAAGGTCGGCTTGTGCTTGCCGCGCAGCAGGGTGGCGGTGTGGGAGGCCAGGCGGCCCAGCACCACGTCAGTGGCGTCGATGACGTGCCACTGGCGGTCGGCGTCACCGGGCTTGGGAGTGTACGTACGCACGTTGTCTGCCTTCATGGTCGGTAGTGTTCTCGCAGCTCCGCAGTGCAACGGACCAGTGCATGGTCTGCCGCAGTGGGGTGCTGCCGGTTTGCGTCCGCGCGTCACCGGGCGCCAGGTGAGGGCTGGCGTGCGTCCGGGGCCCTGACCATTCGATGGGCACCGGCGAGATGACGGCCATGCAACTGAGCCTCTCGCGGCGCGCCGAGAATCCGAATGCGGACAAGCGCAACAAGAGCCAAGCATATCCGCTTCCGCTCCCCCGCGCCACCGCGCCGCGGTGTGACACCCCCGACGACGCCGCTCGCCCCCGCCACGGACGCCTCACGGTACTGCTGGGCTGTCGTCTCGCGGCACGACATCACTGGCGCCGGGCCCCACTCACAGGCGCCGAGCCCGAGTCCCCTCGGCGCGGGCAGTGAGGGCGGCGGCGTCGTCGTTGGCGTAGTCCGGGTAGGCGACGCGCTCCAGGACCAGCGGATGCGGCGCGGCGAGTCGGCTGTGCCCATCGCGTACCTGCGCCTCGAGCCGGGACCGCGTGTAGCCGGGCGCCTCGCGCCCCTCCCCCACCCGCAGCACCGCAGCCACGAGGCTGCGCACCATCGAGTGGCAGAACGCGTCGGCGCGCAACCGGAACTCGATCAGCCCATCCTCCCGACGCCGCACCGTGAAGTCCTGCAGCTCGCGGATGGTGGTGGCCTCCGGGCGGGGCTTGCAGAAGGACAGGAAGTCATGCAGGCCCAGCACGGTGACCACCTCGGCCACCATGCTGGCCTCGTTGAGGGGCCCCGGCAGCCACAGCACATGGCCGCGGCGCAGCGGATCCCGCGTGCCCGGGTCATCGCTGACCAGGTAGGAGTACTCGCGCCACAGGGCGGAAAAGCGAGCGTCGAAGGCGGCGGGGACCAGGCCGGCGTCGTGCACGGTGATGGCCCCGCACCACGGGGAGAGCACTCCGCCGAGGCGGCGCAGGAGGCTGGCCCGCGGCGTCAGGCCGGCGCGGCCGCGGCTGAGGCCCTCCCAGGTCTGTTGATCCAGATCCAGGTGGGCGACCTGCCCGCGCGCGTGCACGCCCGCGTCCGTGCGGCCGGCGACCACGGTGCGCACCGGCGTCCGCACGATCTTCTCGAGCGCGGACTCGAGGCTCTCCTGCACCGTGGACAGACCGGGCTGGCGTGCCCAGCCGTGGAAGGCGGCGCCGTCATAGGCCAGGTCCAGGCGGACGCGGACGCGCTCGGGTGCGGGGGCGTCGTCGGGCGCAGAGTCGGTCACAGCAGCCCCGAGACGAGCACGAACACCGCACCGCCGTGGGCCAGGGTCGCGGCGAGGACGCCGCCGCGCAGGGACACGAGCGCGCAGACCAGGCCGACGGCAAAGGTGAAGGCCAGCGGCACCCAGCCGGTGGCCAGCACCACGAGGGCCAGCACGCCATAAGCAGAGGAGTACAGCGCCGCGTTGGCCAGGACGGCGCGCCACACGGGGCCGTGGCCTTCGAGCTCAGCCTGCAGGAAGCCGCGGAACAGGACCTCCGGGACGGCCGCCGCGGCGAGGCAGAGCAGGGCGAGCGGGACGAGGGTGAGCAGGCCGGTGGCCGAGGTCGCGACGATGTGGTCCAGCGGCTCGATGCCCAGGTACGTGGCGAGCCGCTCGACGCCGCCCAGCAACAGCGCGCCCGGCACGCAGAGGACGGCGGCCCCGAGGAGGCCGAGGGCTATTGCGAGCAGCGGGGTGCCGCCCGTCCAGGACACCGAGCGCTGCCTCGAGCGGAGGACGAGCGCAACCGCGAGGGCGGCCAGGGCGCTGGCGAGGGTGAGGACGAGCAGCGTGGTCGGCTCGGCGGAGAGGGGCACGTGGAGCACCATCACGCGCGGATGCTCCGGCGTGGGCACGAAGCCGAGCGCGGCCGCGGCCACCACCACGGCCTGGATCACCACGAAGCCCAGCATCGCGACCATGATCCGTAGCCCGCCAGCCCGGGCCGGGATCGCGAACAGGGCCAGCAGCAGGGCGGCGATCAACGGCAAGGTGGTGCGAGCCACCTCCACCACGGGCTGCCACGAGCTCAGATCCATCACGCCCTCGACTCTATCCGGGGCGGAGTCGCGTGCGTCGCTACCCGGGCGGGGCGGCGTCGTCGGGAGTGGTGGCTGGGGCGGGGGCTCCCGGGTGAGACGTGCACCGATTGAGCGCGCCCAACGGTGCGGTACTCCCCCGGGACGACAGACGAGGTGCGGTAGTCACCCTTGAGCAGACTTGTGGTGCGGTGGTCACGCCCGAGGCCGGGGACACGCTCGCGGGTGGGAAGAGCCCCCACCCTGCCGTCCGGGGGGGGGCCAGTGCCCCCCACACGCCGGCGGGGGGCAGTGGCCCCCCCCGGGCGCGGGTTTGCGCCCCAAAAAAATTGCGCACTCGGCGCA
>JAUNTT010000052.1:0-13099 GCA_030538555.1 Micrococcus sp. | reverse complement strand
CAGGGACATTGCCCACCCCGGAGCGCTGGTCAGGGACATTGCCCACCCCGGAGCGCGGGGGCGGCACCCGGCACCACCACCTTCACGCCGCACACACCACCCACCCACCCCGCACCAACCCCCAAACAGCAACGGGGCCGTCCCTTCCAGCGTGGAAGGAACGGCCCCGTGCGTCGGTGCGAGTGCCGAAGGATCAGGCCTCGTCGGCCATCTTCTGGGCGGCGGCGCCACCGGCCGGCTCGAAGCCAGCGGCCTCGGCGTCGGCCTTGGTGGCGAACCAGACCTCGGCCACCGTCTGGTCGAACCAGCGGGAACCGGGCACGTGGTACTTCATGGAGTCGGCGTTGCCCTTGATGACAGCACCCTCCGGGGCGGAGCCGTCCTCGAGGGCCTTGAAGGCACCGGCGAAGCGCTCGTCGGCGGCCTCGGCGGGGACCTCGGTGGCGCCGGCGGCCGGAGCCTCGGCGGTCTCGGTCTCCGCAGCGGCGTTGTCCGCAGCAGCGGTCTCCACGGCCTCGGTCTCAGCAACCTCGGTCTCGGCGGCCGGGGTCTCCACCACGGTCTCCTCGGCCGGGGCGGCGGCAGCGGCGGAGCGCTCGGCCTCGCGGACCACGGCCTGCTTGCCGGACACGGGCTCCATGATGAGCTCGATCACGGCCATCGGGGCGTTGTCGCCCTGACGGTTGCCGATCTTGGTGATGCGGGTGTAGCCGCCGTTGCGCTCGGCCATGGCCGGGGCGATCACGGTGAACAGCTCGTGGACGATGCCCTTGTTGGTGCGGGACTTCGCCGCGATGATGCCCTGCACCTTGCGACGCGCGGGCAGATCGCCCTTCTTCGCGAAGGTGATGAGGCGCTCGGCGTAGGGACGCAGGCGCTTGGCACGAGTCAGGGTCGTGGTGATCGACTTGTGCTCGAACAGCTGGGCGGACATGTTGGCCAGCATGATGCGCTCGTGGGCGGGGCTGCCGCCCAGGCGCGGACCCTTGGTGGGGGTAGGCATTGGTGATTCTCCTCAGGTGGTCCTCATCCCGACGACGTCACGTCCGGACAAGGAGAAAAGGTTCAGTGGTGCGAGCGGCTCAGTACTCGAACGGATCGTCGTCGTTGGCCGACGCGTGCTGCGACGGATCGAAGCCGGCCGGGGAGTCCTTGAGGGACAGCCCGAGCTCGTACAGCTTCTCCTTGACCTCGTCGATGGACTTGGCACCGAAGTTGCGGATGTCCATCAGATCGGCCTCGGAGTGCGCCACGAGCTCACCCACGCTGTGGATGCCCTCGCGCTTGAGGCAGTTGTAGGAGCGCACCGTGAGCTCCAGCTCCTCGATGGGCTGACCCATGTCCGCGTTCGCGTTGGGGTCCACCGGCGAGTCGCCCAGGTCGATGCCCTCGGCATCCACGTTGAGCTCGCGTGCCAGGCCGAAGAGCTCCACCAGGGTGGAACCGGCCGAGGCGACGGCGTCGCGCGGGAGCATCGACTCCTTGGTCTCGACGTCGAGAATCAGGCGATCGAAGTCCGTGCGCTGCTCCACACGGGTGGCCTCCACCTTGAAGGTGACCTTGAGCACCGGCGAGTAGATGGAGTCCACCGGCATGCGACCGACCTCGGCGTCCGGGGTCTTGTTCTGCGCGGCGGTCACGTAGCCGCGGCCACGCTCGATGGTCAGCTCCATCTCGAACTTGCCCTTCGCGTTCAGCGTGGCGATGTGCAGGTCCGGGTTGTGGATCTCGACGCCGGCCGGTGCGGAGATGTCCGCGGCGGTCACGACGCCGGCACCCTGCTTGCGCAGGTAGGCGACGACGGGCTCGTCGTTCTCCGAGGAGACCGAGAGCTTCTTGATGTTCAGGATGACCTCGGTGACGTCTTCCTTGACACCGTTGATGGTGCTGAACTCGTGCAGCACCCCGTCCACGCGGATGCTGGTCACGGAAGCACCGGGGATCGAGGAGAGCAGAGTGCGGCGGAGGGAGTTGCCGAGGGTGTAGCCGAAGCCGGGCTCGAGCGGCTCAATGATGAACCGGGAACGACGCTCGGAGACGACCTCTTCGGTCAGCGTGGGGCGCTGTGCAATAAGCACGTGACATTTCCTTTCGGCGAGCGTCCGCCATATGACGCACGCGGGGGGTGGAAACGAATGATCGGATGTGGTCAGGGCCTGCGCCCTGTCCCGGTGCGCCACTGTGACTCAGCGGCGCACCGGGACGAGAGCGAAGATCAGACGCGGCGACGCTTCGCGGGACGGGCGCCGTTGTGAGCCATCGGGGTGACGTCCTGGATGGAGCCCACCTCGAGGCCGGCGGCCTGCAGCGAACGGATCGCGGTCTCACGGCCGGAGCCGGGACCCTTCACGAACACATCGACCTTGCGCATGCCGTGGTCCTGAGCACGCTTGGCGGCCTGCTCGGCGGCCATCTGCGCGGCGTAGGGCGTGGACTTGCGGGAGCCCTTGAAGCCCACCTCGCCGGACGAGGCCCAGGCGATGACGGCACCGGAGGGGTCCGTGATGGACACGATCGTGTTGTTGAACGTGCTCTTGATGTGGGCCTGGCCCACAGCAATGTTCTTGTTTACCTTGCGACGCGGCTTGCGTGCCGCTGCGCGAGTCTTGGGGGGCATGTGATTCTCCTACGGGAAAGCGGGTGCAGATGCAGCGGTGGCGGCGCGGGCTCCGGTGTGGAGCGTCCAGCGCAGCCGGTGCTGGATCACTTCTTCTTGCCGGCGACCGTCTTCTTCGGTCCCTTGCGGGTACGGGCGTTGGTCTTGGTGCGCTGACCGCGCACGGGAAGACCACGACGGTGGCGCAGGCCCTCGTAGGAGCCGATCTCCACCTTGCGGCGAATGTCTGCCGCGACTTCGCGGCGGAGGTCGCCCTCCACCTTGTAGGTGCCCTCGATGTGGTCACGCAGCTGCACGAGCTGGTCGTCCGTGAGGTCCTTCACGCGGATGTTGGGATCGATCCCGGTTGCCGCCAGAGTGTCCTCGGCGCGGGTCTTGCCCACACCGTAGATGTACGTGAGTGCGATGATCACGCGCTTCTCGCGCGGGATGTCAACGCCTGCAAGACGAGCCATGGGGCCGTCCTCCTGTTCCTTCTGCAGCAGGGGTCTGCACCTGTCACACACCGAGGCACGTGGCGATCAACTCGCCCTGCGCCGCTCACGTGCACGCGGGACCGGGGAAGTTCCGGCGCTGTTCCACGCGGTGATGCGGCACCATGCTCGGTCTCCGGCCCCTGCGGCCGGAGGTGGCGTGGAGGCGTCCCACCGCGGATCACCGCGATGCTGTGCCTCCACAGCTATGGCAGATGTCTCGGCACGGATGGCCGATGTTGTCGTATGTTGCTGATACGCACTCAGGTGATTGAGCACCCCGTCTGAGACATCAGACGGGATGGGCAATCAGCCCTGGCGCTGCTTGTGGCGCGGGTTCGAGCAGATCACCAGCACGCGGCCCTTACGGCGCACGACCTGGCACTTGTCACAAATCCGCTTCACGCTCGGCTGAACCTTCACGGTTCCTCCTCTTCGCGCTCGCTTCGGACGGTTTACTTGTAGCGGTACACGATGCGACCCCGGTTGAGGTCGTACGGGCTAAGCTCCACCACGACCCGGTCCTCAGGGAGGATTCGGATGTAGTGCTGACGCATCTTCCCCGAGATCGTTGCGAGCACGACGTGCTCGTTCTGGAGACGGACCCGGAACATTGCGTTCGGCAATGCCTCGGACACCGTGCCCTCGACCTCGATAACACCTTCCTTCTTAGCCATGTCCTCCACAATCGTTGGGCCTGACCCGCGCGAAGCCGCTAGCTGCGTCGCGAGGCAGACGTGGGTGGTTGAGACGGTGCTCGACACGCCGCAAGGCGCGCAGGCACAATCAACGTTCCATGATAGCCCATGGATCGGACTGCCCTCAACACCTCACGACGCCGATGAGGAGCGTCCGGCGTCGTGTCCGGCTGTGCCGTCCGGCGGACCGTCCGGCGTCGGGTCAGCGGCCGATGGGCACCGGGGCGACGCCGAAGCGCGCCAACTCGGCCGCGCCGCCGTCGGGTGCCGTGAGGACCCAGATCCCGGAGGCGTGCCGGCACACGCTGTGCTCCCACTGACTGGCGCGCTGGCCGTCGGTGGTGACCACGGTCCAGTCGTCGTCCAGGGTGTGGGTCTCGATGTCCCCGCGCACCAGCATCGGCTCGATAGCCAGGGCCATGCCGGGCTGCACCTTGGCGCCGCGGTGGCCGGTGCGGTAGTTGAAGACGTCCGGGGGCATGTGCATGGCGGAGCCGATGCCGTGACCCACATAGTCCTCGAGGATCCCCAGCTCGGGGCCGGACTGGGCGGAGACGAAGTCGTCGATCGCGTCGCCGATCTCCCCCACGGTGCGGGCCGTGGCGAAGGCCGCGATGCCGACCCAGAGAGCCTCACGCGTGATGGCGCTGAGGCGCTCATCGGCCGGATCCGCGGTGCCGTCCTCGGAGGAGCCCAGGATGATGGTGCGCGCCGAATCGGCGTGCCACCCGTCCACCACCGCTCCCCCGTCCACCTTGAGCACATCGCCGGCGGCCAGGACGCGCTCGCCCGGGATGCCGTGGACGACTTCCTCGTTCACCGAGGCGCAGATGGTCGCGGGGAAGCCGTGATAGCCCAGGAAGTTCGACGTCGCTCGATGCTCGGCGAGCACTCCGCGGAACACCTGGTCGAGCTCCGCGGTGGTGACACCGGGAGCGGCGGCGGCCTCGACGGCGTCGAGGGCGGCAGCGAGGACGACCCCGGCACGCTGCATAGTCTGCAGCTGCGCCGGGGTCTTCAGCTCAATGCGGGTTCGGGAGAACACGGAGCGTGCAGCCTCGCTCAGTTCTCGTCGTCGGAGGACGAGATGACCGGCAGGGTGCCGGTGGCCGCGCGCACGGAGTACACGGCCTGCAGCAGGCGCTCGGTGACGTCGTCGATCTGGCCGGTGCCGTCCACGCGCGTGACGATGTCACGATCCGCGTAGGACTCGATCACCGCGGCGGTCTCCTGGTGGTAGAGATCGAGACGGTGCTGGATGACCTCCTCGGTGTCATCCGCGCGGCCCTCGATCTCGGCGCGCTTGAGCAGACGGGCCACGAGGTCCTCGTCCGGCACGGTGAGCTCGACGACCACGGAGAGCTGCTGACCGGCGTCGGCAAGCATCTCATCCAGCGCGGCCACCTGGCCCTTGGTGCGCGGGTAGCCATCCAGCAGGAAGCCCTGGGCGGCGTCGGAATGGGTGAGGCGGTCGGCGACCATGCGGTTGGTGACCTCATCCGGGACGAAGTCGCCGGCGTCGATGTAGGTCTTGGCCTCCGCGCCCAGCGGGGTCATCTCCTTGACGTTGTAGCGGAAGATGTCACCGGTGGAGATGGCCACGACGCCGAGCTTGTCAGCGATGCGGCCGGCCTGCGTTCCTTTGCCGGACCCCGGGGGGCCCATGATCAGCATGCGGGTCACGTGTGTGTTCCTCACTGTTGTTGGGTCACGGTCAAACTTCTTCTCACCGGCCGCTCGCGCGCCGTGGGACTCAGCGCAGCAGCCCCTCATAGTGACGCTGCTCCATCTGAGCGTTGATCTGCTTGATGGTCTGCAGACCCACACCCACCATGATCAGGATCGAGGTGCCGCCGAACGGGAAGTCCTGGTTCACGTCGATCAGCACGAACGCGATGAGCGGGATCATCGCCACCACACCCAAGTACAGCGCACCCGGGAACGTGATGCGGCTAATGACGTACTCGAGGTAACGCTCGGTGGGGCGGCCGGCACGCACGCCGGGGATGAAGCCGCCGTAGCGCTTCATGTTGTCCGAGATCTCCTTCGGGTTGAAGGTGATCGAGACGTAGAAGTAGGTGAAGCCGATGATCATCAGCAGGTAGGTGATCATGTACAGCGGCTGATCGCCGTTGCCGAAGTAGTTCGCGATGAACACGACCCAGCCGGGCGGATTGGAGCCGTCGCGCGGGGTGTTGAACTCCACGAGGATGCCCGGGAGCATGAGCACCGAGGACGCGAAGATCACGGGGATCACGCCGGCCATGTTGACCTTGATCGGGATGAACGTGGAGGTGCCGCCCACGGTGCGCGATCCGATCTGGCGCTTGGCGTACTGCACGGGCACGCGGCGCTGCGACTCCTCGACGAAGACGATGGCGAGCATCGTCAGCAGGCCCACCGCGATCACCACAAGGAACGTGCGGATGCCCTGGGTCTGCCACACCTGGCTGATGGCCGAGGGGAAGCCCGCGGCGATCGAGGCGAAGATCAGCAGGGACATGCCGTTGCCCACGCCGCGCTCGGTCACCTGCTCGCCCAGCCACATCACCACGATGCAGCCGGTGGTCAGGACGAGCACCACGAGCAGCACGGTGAGGATCGAGTCATCACGCAGCAGCGACAGCTCGCACCGCAGCAGCACGCCGGTCCGGGCCATGGCCGCCATCGTGGTGCCCTGCAGCAGCGCGAGGGCCAGCGTGAGATAGCGGGTGTACTGCGTCAGCGTGGCCTGGCCCTGCGGGCCCTCCTGGTGAAGCTGCTCGAAGCGCGGGATGACCACGCGCAGCAGCTGCACGATGATCGAGGCCGTGATGTAGGGCATGATGCCCAGCGCGAAGATCGAGACCTGCAGCAGCGCGCCACCGGAGAACATGTTGACGAGGGAGTACACGCCACCCTGGGCCGTGCCCGCGGCAAGACACTGCTGGACATTGGCGTAGTCCACCCCCGGTGAGGGGATGAAGGCGCCCAGGCGATAGATCGCGATGATGCCCAGAGTGAACCAGATCTTGCGCTGCAGATCTGGCGTCCGGAAGATCCGGCCGATGGCCTTGAACACACGTCCTCCTGCGTTCGGTTCCTTAACAGAGGGCTGACGCCCTCGAGGGTGGGAGAGAGCATGCCGAAGCGCTCCGCGCGCGTGCGCGGGCACCTAGCGAGTCTACACATACGGGCAAGGCCCCCGCCCTGGGAAATCCCAGGCAACGGGGGCCTTGCTCGCGTGTGCCGTGACCGCTCAGAGGGTCTCGGTGGACCCGCCGGCGGCGCCGATCTTCTCGACGGCGGACGCGGAGAAGGCGTGCGCCTTCACCTGCACCGCCACGGTGATCTCGCCGGTGCCGAGCACCTTGACGGGCTGGTTCTTGCGAACCAGGCCCTTCTCGACGAGACCCTCGACCGAGACCTCGCCACCCTCCGGGAAGTGGGTGGAGAGCTTGTCCAGGTTGACCACCTGGTACTCGGTGCGGAACGGGTTCTTGAAGCCGCGCAGCTTCGGCAGACGCATCTGCAGGGGCAGCTGGCCGCCCTCGAAGCCGGGACGGACCTGGTAGCGGGCCTTGGTGCCCTTGGTGCCACGGCCGGCGGTCTTACCCTTGGAGCCTTCACCGCGACCCACACGGGTCTTCGCGGTCTTGGCGCCGGGGGCAGGACGCAGGTCGTGGATCTTGATGGCGTCGTTCTGATCAGCCATTCTTGACCTCCTCCACCGACGTGAGGTGCGGCACGGTGTTCAGCATGCCGACCGTTGCGGCGTCGGCCTTGCGGGTGACCTGGTGGCCGATCCGCTTGAGGCCGAGCGACCGCAGGGTGTCGCGGTGGTTCTGCTTGACGCCCGTGACGCCGCGGGTCTGCGTGATCAGCAGCGTGACGTCAGAGGGCTGGATGTTCTTACGGGTGGGCTCAAACATGCTCAGGCTCCTGCCTTCTCGGCGCTCTTCTGGGCGCGATCGGCCTCCATGGTGCGCAGCATGGCGTGCGGAGCGATCTCGTCCAGGGCCTTGCCGCGGCGAGCTGCCACGGCCTGGGGCTCCTCGAGCTTCTTGAGGGCGTCCACGGTGCCGCGCACGATGTTGATCGCGTTCACGGAACCCATGGACTTGGAGAGGACGTCGTGAATGCCTGCGCACTCGAGCACGGCACGCACCGGACCACCGGCGATCACGCCGGTACCCGGGGAAGCCGGACGAAGCAGCACGACGCCGGCGGCGTCCTCACCCTGCACGAGGTGCGGGATGGTGGAGCCGACGCGCGGGACGCGGAAGAAGCTCTTCTTGGCCTCCTCCACGGCCTTGGAGATCGCAGCGGGGACCTCCTTGGCCTTGCCGTAGCCCACACCGACCATGCCGTTGCCGTCACCGACGACGACGAGGGCGGTGAAGGAGAAACGACGGCCGCCCTTGACGACCTTGGAGACGCGGTTGATGGCGACGACGCGCTCAAGGAACGCGTCCTTCTCCTCCTCCGCACCGCGGCCGCCACGGCCACCGTCGCGGGCGCCACGACCAGCGTTGCGCTCGGTGGACTGGCTGGCCGAACCGGCAGCGGTCTCGACGACAGCGTTCTCGGCGTTCTCGGTCACCTGGGTGTCCTTCTGGTTGTTGTTCTCGCTCACAGCTGCAGCCCACCCTCTCGGGCGCCGTCGGCGACGGCGGCCACTCGACCGTGATACTTGTTGCCGCCGCGGTCAAACACGACGGCCTCGATGCCAGCGGCCTTGGCGCGCTCGGCGACGAGCTCGCCCACACGCTTGGCCTTGGCGGTCTTGTCACCCTCGTGATCGCGCACATCGGCCTCCATGGTGGAGGCGTAGGCGAGCGTGCGGCTGGTGGTGTCGTCCACGAGCTGCACGAACATGTGACGTGCAGAGCGGTTCACCACGAGACGCGGACGCACGGCAGTGCCGGTGATGCGCTTGCGGACACGGAGATGGCGGCGGGTACGGGCAACGGCCTTGCCCTTGCCCTTCACCTTCAGCGTAGACATTACTTACCTGCCTTTCCGGCCTTGCGGCGGATCTGCTCGCCGGCGTAGCGCACGCCCTTGCCCTTGTACGGGTCAGGCTTGCGCAGCTTGCGGATGTTGGCGGCGGTTTCGCCGACCTTCTGCTTGTCGATGCCGGTCACGGTGACCTTGTTGCCCTCGACGGTGAAGGAGATGCCCTCGGGGCACTTCACCGAGACGGGGTGGGAGTAGCCCAGAGCGAACTCCAGGTCCTGGCCCTTGGCCATCACGCGGTAGCCGGTGCCGACAACCTCGAGCTGCTTGGAGAAGCCCTCGGTCACACCCAGGATCATGTTGTTGACCAGGGTGCGGGTCAGGCCATGCAGGGAACGGGACTCACGCTCGTCGTTAGGACGGGCCACGGTGACCGTGCCGTCCTCGAGGGTGGCCGTGATCGGCGCGGGCACGGTGTGCTCGAGCTGGCCCTTAGGGCCCTTCACGGAGACGCGGGCGCCGTCGACGGTGATGTCGACGCCGCTGGGAACAGTGATCGGCAGACGTCCGATTCGAGACATGTCAGTACAGCCTTTCTTCCGTCTTGCCCGTCACCAGACGTAGGCGAGGACTTCCCCACCCACGCCCTTCTTGGCGGCCTGCCGGTCGGTCAGGAGACCGGAGGAGGTGGACAGGATGGCGATGCCCAGCCCGCCCAGCACGTGGGGCAGGTTGGTGGACTTCGCGTACACACGCAGGCCCGGCTTGGAGATGCGCTTCAGGCCGGCGATCGCGCGCTCGCGCTCCGGTCCGAACTTCAGGTCGACGGTCAGCTTCTTGCCGACCTCGGCCTCCTCCTCGCGCCAGTCCGCGATGTAGCCCTCAGCCTTGAGGATGTCGGCCACACGGGTCTTGAGCTTGGACGACGGCATGGTCACCGTGTCGTGGTACGCCGAATTTGCGTTGCGCAGACGCGTCAGCATGTCTGCGACGGGATCGGTCATGGTCATGTGGGCTTCACGCCCTTTCTCGCCGTGGTTTCCCCGCCGCGCTTCTCGCGCGGATCAGTGTGGGGACCTGTGGCGTAGGGGTCTTACTTTTCGGTCTTGAACGGGAAGCCCAGCGCCTTGAGCAGCGCGCGGCCTTCGTCATCGTTCTTGGCGGTGGTCACCACGGTGATGTCCATGCCGCGCACGCGGTCGATCTTGTCCTGATCGATCTCGTGGAACACGGTCTGCTCGGACAGGCCGAAGGTGTAGTTGCCGTTGCCGTCGAACTGGCGGTCGGAGAGGCCGCGGAAGTCACGGATGCGCGGCAGGGCCAGCGTCACGAGACGGTCCAGGAACTCCCACATGCGGTCGCCGCGCAGCGTGGCGTGCGTGCCGATGGGCATGCCCTCACGCAGCTTGAACTGCGCGATGGACTTGCGGGCCTTGGTGATCATCGGCTTCTGACCGGTGATCTGCGTCAGATCAGTGACGGCGCCGTCGATGATCTTCGAGTCCTTGGCGGCCTCGCCGACACCCATGTTCACGACGACCTTCACGAGGCCGGGAACCTGCATGACGTTGCCGTACTGGAACTGCTCCTGCAGGGTGCCGCGGATCTCATCGCGGTACTTGGTCTTCAGACGCGGGGTGATCTTGGTGTTCTGCTCCACCTCAGTCATCACAGCTCCTTCCCCGAGGCCTTGGCGAAGCGGACCTTCACGGTCTTCGACTCGCCGTCCTTCTCAATGGTCTCGAAGCGGTAGCCCACACGGGTCGGCTTCTTGGTCTCCGGGTCCACGACGGCGACATTCGAGATGTGCACCGGCGCCTCGACGACCTGCAGGCCGCCCTCGGTGGAGCCGTTGTTGTTCTGGCCGGCGCGCAGGTGCTTGGTCACGCGGTTAACGCCCTCGACCAGGACCCGGTCCTGAGTCGGGAACACGCGCAGGACCTTGCCCTGCTTGCCCTTGTCCTTGCCTGCGATGACCTGAACCAGGTCATCCTTCTTGATCTTGGCCATGGGTCAGATCACCTCCGGTGCCAGCGACACGATCTTCATGAACTTCTTGTCGCGCAGCTCGCGGCCCACGGGGCCGAAGATGCGGGTGCCACGGGGCTCGCCGTCGGTCTTGAGAATCACGGCAGCGTTCTCATCGAAACGGATGTACGAGCCATCGGGGCGGCGGGACTGCTTCTTGGTCCGCACCACCACGGCCTTGACGACATCGCCCTTCTTGACGTTGCCGCCGGGAATGGCGTCCTTGACGGTGGCGACGATGGTGTCGCCGATGCCTGCGTAGCGGCGTCCGGAACCACCGAGAACACGGATGGTCAGGATTTCCTTCGCACCGGTGTTGTCGGCGACCTTGAGCCGCGACTCCTGCTGAATCACTGTTTTCTCCTAGCGTCGCGCTGGTTCTCGCCCACGGTGGGCGAGCCTGACGGAACGGTCAAGCGGTGACTCCGCGATCGCTTACCCCTGTCCCCCACGGCGGCCGGATCTGCTGACGTGTCAAGCGCGCATGTTCAGACAGCGACGCAACAGGCGATCATCAGATGCACGGACCGCGGGACAAGGCCGAGGCGGTGAGCGGAATCGGTGTGCCACTCCCTTCAGCGCGCAGGATGGATGGTCCTGCCTACAAAGGGCGCACGAAGTACCAAGCATAACGGAAAAGCCCGCCCCTTGCCAGTGGCAGGGGCGGGCCTTCACGTGGGATGCGGTGATCACACCGCGCGCATCACTTGGCGCGCTCGGTGATCTCCACGAGACGCCAGCGCTTGGTGGCCGACATCGGGCGGGTCTCGGCGATGCGAACGTGGTCGCCGATGCCGGCGGTGTTCTGCTCGTCGTGAGCCTTCACTCGCTTGGAGGTCTTCATGACCTTGCCGTAGAGCGAGTGCTTCTTGCGGTCAGCCACCTCGACGACGATGGTCTTGTCCATCTTGTCGGACACGACGACGCCGCGAAGGGACTTGCGGTAGCCGCGCTCGGTGGCGGCAGCGGTCTGCTCGGTCACTGGGCAGCCTCCTCGTTCTTCTCGTCAGTCTTGCCCGGGGCGACGACATCCTCGCGGATGCCGAGCTCGCGCTCGCGCAGGATCGTGTAGATGCGGGCGATGTCACGCTTGACGGCCTTCAGTCGGCTGGAGTTGTCCAGCTGACCGGTGGCGGCCTGGAAGCGGAGGTTGAACAGCTCCTCCTTGGAGGCCTTGAGGGCCTCCACGAGGCGGCCGTTGTCCATGGCCTCCAGCGACTCGACGTTCAGATCCTTGGTTCCGATGGCCATGGGATCACTCACCACCCTCTCGACGGATGACACGGGCCTTCATCGGGAGCTTGTGGATGGCCAGACGAAGCGCCTCGCGGGCAACCTCCTCGGACACACCGGAGAGCTCGAACATGACGCGGCCCGGCTTGACGTTGGCGACCCACCACTCAGGCGAGCCCTTGCCGGAGCCCATGCGGGTCTCGGCGGGCTTCTTGGTGAGCGGACGGTCCGGATAGATGTTGATCCAGACCTTGCCACCACGCTTGATGTAGCGAGTCATGGCGATACGGGCGGCCTCGATCTGACGGTTGGTCACATAGGCCGGCGTGAGCGCCTGGATGCCCCACTCGCCGAAGGTCACGGTGGTGCCGCCCTTGGCGGCGCCGGAGCGCTTCGGGTGGTGCTGCTTGCGGTGCTTGACGCGACGGGGAATCAGCATCAGGCGTTTCCTCCTTCAGCGGTCGCGGCCGGAGCCTCGGCGCCGGCCGACGCGGGGGCGCCGTCCTGGCGCGGAGCACGCTCGGCGCGGTCGTTGCGACGACGACGCTCGCCACCGCCGCGGCGGTCGCCGCCACGGCCACGGCCCGAAGGCTGTGCGGCCTCCTTGGCGGCCAGCTCCTTCGCGGTGAGGTCGCCCTTGTAGATCCAGACCTTCACGCCGATGCGGCCGAAGGTGGTCTTGGCCTCGAACTTGCCGAAGTCGATGTTCGCACGCAGGGTGTGCAGCGGCACGCGACCCTCGCGGTAGAACTCGGAACGGCTCATCTCGGCGCCGCCGAGGCGGCCGGAGCACTGGATACGGATGCCCTGAGCGCCGGCACGCATGGCCGACTGGATGGCCTTCTTCATGGCGCGGCGGAAGGCCACGCGGGAAGACAGCTGCTCGGCGACACCCTGGGCCACCAGCTGCGCATCGGTCTCGGGGTTCTTGACCTCGAGGATGTTCAGCTGGATCTGCTTGCCGGTGAGCTTCTCGAGCTCACCGCGGATGCGGTCGGCCTCGGCGCCGCGGCGGCCGATCACGATGCCCGGACGAGCGGTGTGGATGTCCACCCGCACGCGGTCACGGGTGCGCTCGATCTCCACCTTGGAGATGCCGGCGCGCTCCATGC
>JAUNTT010000051.1 GCA_030538555.1 Micrococcus sp. | reverse complement strand
GGGCTACCGCGATCGCCTGCAGGGTGCCGGGTTCACGAACGTGGCTGCGCAGAACTGGCGTGGCTTCGGCATCAGCGAGCCGACCGTGCTCTACAACCGTGCCGCCGACCGCCCGACGGCCGAGGCCGTCGCCCGCGTGCTCGGCTACCCGGTCCAGCAGTCCTCGGGGCTGCAGATGGACGCGGTCGCCGTCGTCGTCTTCGGCTGACGTTGCGGCGCGGCGTCACGCCGCGCCGGTGGGCCCGTTGCGCCCTCAGCGGAGGCTTTGCACTCTCCTGGGCAGAGTGCTCATAATGGCATTAGCACTCCCGTGTGCCGACTGCCAGCCCTGCGGCTGTTCGGCCCGGCGCATCGCGGAGCGGACCTGACTGTGGTGAGGCGTCGCGCCAGCGCGAGCCGTCCGTCGCGGGCATCGCACCAGGTCACCCACCGTCAAGAAAGCAGCCGTCCAGAAAGGACATGCCATTCATGGCTAAGACCATTGCATTCGACGAAGAAGCACGCCGCGGTCTGGAGAAGGGTCTCAACACCCTGGCCGACGCCGTCAAGGTGACCCTGGGCCCCCGCGGCCGCAACGTCGTGTTGGAGAAGAAGTGGGGTGCGCCCACGATCACCAACGACGGCGTCTCCATCGCCAAGGAGATCGAGCTCGAGGATCCCTACGAGAAGATCGGCGCGGAGCTCGTCAAGGAGGTCGCTAAGAAGACCGACGACGTCGCCGGCGACGGCACCACCACCGCCACCGTGTTGGCCCAGGCGCTGGTTCGTGAGGGCCTGCGCAACGTGGCCGCCGGTGCCGATCCGATGGCGCTCAAGCGCGGCATCGAGAAGGCCGTGGACGCCGTGACCGAGCAGCTGCTCGGCGCCGCCCGAGAGATCGAGACCAAGGAGCAGATCGCGGCCACCGCCTCGATCTCTGCCGCTGATCAGCAGATCGGCTCCCTCATCGCCGAGGCCCTGGACAAGGTCGGCAAGGAGGGTGTCATCACCGTCGAGGAGTCCAACACCTTCGGGCTGGACCTCGAGCTGACCGAGGGCATGCGCTTCGACAAGGGCTTCCTCTCCGGCTACTTCGTCACCGACGCGGACCGCCAGGAGACCGTCCTGGAGGATCCCTACATCCTCATCGTGAACTCCAAGATCTCCACCGTGAAGGACATGGTGGCGGTGCTGGAGAAGGTCATGCAGTCCGGCAAGCCGCTGCTGATCATCGCCGAGGACGTGGACGGTGAGGCGCTGGCCACCCTCGTGGTGAACAAGATCCGCGGCACCTTCAAGTCCGTGGCCGTGAAGGCCCCCGGCTTCGGTGACCGCCGCAAGGCCATGCTGGCCGACATCGCCATCCTCACCGGTGGCCAGGTCATCTCCTCCGAGGTGGGCCTGTCGCTGGAGAACGCCACCCTCGACCTGCTGGGCACCGCCCGCAAGGTGGTCATCACCAAGGACGAGACCACCATCGTGGAGGGCGCGGGCGACGCCGAGCAGATCGCCGGCCGTGTGGCCCAGATCCGTGCCGAGATCGAGAACACCGACTCGGACTACGACCGCGAGAAGCTCCAGGAGCGTCTGGCGAAGCTGGCTGGCGGCGTGGCCGTCATCAAGGCCGGTGCCGCCACCGAGGTGGAGCTCAAGGAGCGCAAGCACCGCATCGAGGATGCCGTGCGCAACGCCAAGGCAGCCGTGGAGGAGGGCATCGTCGCCGGGGGCGGCGTGGCCCTGATCCAGGCCGGCAAGGCCGCGTTCGAGGGCCTGCAGCTCGAGGGCGATGAGGCCACCGGCGCCAACATCGTCAAGGTCGCCATCGAGGCCCCGCTGAAGCAGATCGCCTTCAACGCCGGCCTGGAGCCGGGCGTCGTGGCGGACAAGGTCAAGACCCTCGACGCTGGCCACGGCCTCAACGCCGCCACCGGCGAGTACGAGGACCTGCTGGCCGCCGGCATCAACGATCCGGTGAAGGTGACCCGCTCTGCCCTGCAGAACGCCGCCTCCATCGCCGGTCTGTTCCTCACCACCGAGGCCGTCGTGGCCGACAAGCCCGAGAAGGCCGCCCCCGGTGGCGCCGAGGGCATGGACCCGATGGGCGGCATGGGCGGCATGATGTGATCTGCCCCTAGCGGCAGCTGAGCACGCTCAGCCAGCGGGCCGGAGCCCTGACCTCGTGTCAGGCCTCCGGCCCGCTGCGTTGTGCCCGCCGCCAGCGCCGGTAGGCCCAGATGGTGAGTACCACGACGGCGACCCACGCGGCGATGAGCACGATCAGCGTGGCCAGATTCTGGTGGGTGAGGATGGCTCCGACCGCCACGAGCGAGAGCTGCCCGGGGGCGGAGGCCAGGACGGTGGCCGTGAGGAAGGAGCTCTGCGTGGCGCCGAAGGCCCCGGCACCGTAGTTCACGGGCCAGTAGGGAACACCGGGCATCAGGCGCATCGTGGACATCGCCAGCACGCCGGCGTCGTCACGGAGCTGAGCCTCGATGCGCTCGGCGCGGGAGCCGAGCAGGCGGGCGACCGTCTCATGGCCCAGAGCTCGGGCCAGCCAGTAGGCGATGTAGCTACCCACCGTGACCCCGATCAAGGACAGTGCGAAACCGACCCACACGCCGAAGATGGCCCCACCGCTGACCGCCATGATGGTGACGGGGATGGGCGTGATCGCCACCAACGCGTACGCAGCGGCGAAGACGAGCCACCCGGCCCAGCCGAAGCTGTCAATCCGCTCGCGGATCGTGTCGAGCGAGGGCAGATCGACGTTGAGGGCCAGCCACACCATGCTCAAGATCAGGACGATCAGAGCGGTGTTGCGGGCCCACGTGCCCCAGTCGATGCCGCTGTCGCGGCGCGGTGTGCCCATCATGAGGCAGAAGCCTACGGTGCCCGGCCCTCGGTGGAGCCGGGCTCGTGACCGGTGTCATGCGACGGGCGTCATGTTCGCGGCGCGAGTGAAGACCCGGGCCAAGGTCAGGTCAGGCTCGTCAGCTCGGCCTCGAGGTTCGCCCGGGCCGGTGCTTCCCAGCGCATGTGGCCGTGGCGGGTGTGGAAGAGCTGCGGGGACTCGAGCAGGGAGCGCAACACCTCGGCACGGCCGGCACACCACTGCTCATCGGTGACGTGCGCATAGTCACGACGCACTGCACTGCGGTAGCGCTCATAGTCGGCCTCGGTCCCGGCCAGCACGGCCAGGTCCGCGTCAGAGAGCGCCGCACCGGCGGCATCGCCGGGTTCGGGCCGGTGGTGCACCGTGAGGCGCACGAGGCGCGCCACCTCGGCGACCGTCTCGGGGTCAACCCCCGCGACGCCGGCCAGGCGCTGCTCGGCCAACACGGCGGAGTCCTCCTCATCCGCGCCCCGACCCCGGGTCGGATCGGCCGCGTAGACGGCGTCGTGGAACCACGCGGCCAGCGTCACCGCACGTGGGTCAGGGCCGAGGTCCTCACCCGCTTCGGCCAACGCGTCCAGGGCCTCCAACACGGCCAGCAGGTGTGCACGTGAGTGATAGTGGCGGTGCTCCTCGCCCCAGCGCTGCAGCAGCTCCTCCCCGAGTTCCGGTGCCTGCGGGAGCAACCGCTCCCACCGCAGCCGCAAGGCCGTCACGAGGCGCGTGGAGCGCTGCCGGGCCGGCACGCGCACTCCCGAACGCACGAGGCGACGCACCAGCTCTCGCCCCGAGACTTCCTCCGCGCCCGCAGCCACCATCTCGGCGTAGCGCTGGGCGGGGACGTCGTAGTGGTCCTGGTCGAAGGCCCGTTCGCTCAAGCCCGTCCGCCGTGCGAACTCATGCAGCTCGCTCAGCGAGACATCGGAGACCACGTGCGAGAACACGGTGCCGTGAGCCGGCCAGGCGGGCGGATCGATCAGGATCGTCATGGCGCTTTAGCCTACGAGACCCCGATCCACCCGCCCGTCCGTGTCCGACCGGTCAGCCCCGGCAACAGGCCCGGTGACCCTGGACGTAGAACCGGCGGGCGTGGAGTCAGACCCGGAACATGCTCGCGTTGGCCTGCTCGGCCTCGGTGTACTGCACGGCGGCCTGGGCCATGGCGCGGCGGATGCCGGCCAGCGACTCCTCGACGCGCGCCTGGGTGGCGCGCCATTCGGTGAGTACGCCCTGGAAGTTGGTGGATGCCTGGCCGCGCCAGGTGTCCTGCAGCTGGCGCAGCTGGGACTCCATGGTGTTCACCTCGGACTGCAGTCGGCCGATGGTGGCCTCCACTGCGGTGCCCTTCGCCTGAAGGTCATTGATGTCGATCTGCACGATGCTCATGGCCGTCTCTTTCCTGACGTGGATTCACCGGCCGCGGATGCGGCGGTGATGCCCACGCTAGGCACCCCGCGGCGCCTTGGAACCGGGATCATCCGAATCTGTGGACGGGGAACGGGAATCGGTTCGCTGTGCAGGAGGGGTCGAACCCGCAGCGCCGGTGTCGTCGGTGTTCTCGGCGTTGCCGGTGCTGCCGGTGCCGCCGTGACTGTCGCTGCCGTGTGTGCCCCCGGGGGCGGAGGAGGAGCGCCGGGGAGTGACCCGGCGCAGCGCCGAGCTCGCCGCGGAGGACGCCCGGGCCAGTGCGCCGCCGCGCTGCCGCCCGGCAGTGCCCGGAGCACTCTCGAGCACGGAATCCTGCGTCCCCACCGTGGCACCCGCCGGGCCGGGCTCGCCGTCGGGATCGTCGTCGTCGCCCTCGTCCTCCGGCATGGCGGAGTAGGGCAGGTGCACGGAGAACGTGGCGCCGCCGCCCTCGGTGGTGTCGAGGCGGACATGGCCGTCGTGCTGGGCCACGATCGCCGCCACGATGGCCAGCCCCAGACCCGTGCCGCCGGTCTCGCGATGCCGGGAGGAGTCCGCCCGATAGAAGCGCTCGAAGATGCGGGCGGCGTCGTCATCGCTGATGCCCTCGCCGTGATCGCGGATCTCAATGACCGAATCCCGCACCGAGGCCTCGCCGCCGTGCGCGGCATCCGCGCCCCCGAGCACCTCGACGGTGCCCACGGCGATCTCGATCGGCGTCCCGGCCGGGGTGTAGCGCAGGGCATTGGTCATCAGATTCAGCACCACCTGGCGCAGGCGGCCCTCATCACCGACCATGGGCGCCGATTCGGGGCGGCCGCCGTCGAGCCCCACGAGGGTCACTTCGCGGTCCGGGGCGTTGACCTTGGCATCGAGGATGGCATCCATGGCGAGCACGCGCAGGTCCATGGGGTGGAACTCCGGCTGGCGCTGCTCGTCCAAGCGGGCGAGGGTGAGCAGATCCTCGACGAGGCGCGTCATGCGGGTGGCCTCCGACTCGATGCGGCCCATCGCGGCGGCCACGTCCTCCTCGCGCGTGATCCCGCCGTGGCGGTACAGCTCCGAGAAGCCGCGGATCGTCACCAGGGGCGTGCGCAGCTCGTGCGAGGCGTCCTGGACGAAGCGGCGCATCGTGGACTCCGAGTTCTCCTTGTCCCGGAAGGCGTCCTCGATGTGGGCGAGCATCGCGTTGAGCGAGCGGGAGAGCCGGCCCACCTCGGTGTCCGGCGGAGCGTTCTCCACGCGCTGGGAGAGATCGCCCGCCGCGATCATCGCCGCCGTGCGCTCCACCCGGTTCAGGGCCCGGAAGGCCCGCCGGACGGCCACGTTGGCGATGAACACGGCACCCGCGGTGGCGATGAGTCCCACCGTGACCACCAGGGTGGTCACGCGCTCCACCGAGGAGCTCACGGTGCGCAGCGGCAGGGCCACGGCGAGCGTGCCGTTGTCCGTGCTCAGTCGGTAGAGCTGCACCCGCCAGCCATCCGAGTTCGGCGCCGTGCCTGGGACCTCAAAGGCCCCGCGTTCCCGGTTCTGCATCTGCTCACGGGTCAAGGTCTCCAGCGACGGGGCGTCCATCTCCGGTGAGCCCGGAGTGCGCACGATCCGATTGCCCTCGTCATCCCAGAGCTCCCCGTAGAAGCGCAGGATGGAGTGCGGGACGGTGGTGTAGTAGCCCTCGGGGTTCTCCAGGCTGGTCAGGTAGAGCGAGACGTTGTCCCGGTTGCCCGCCAGATCACTGTCGAGCTGGCGCACGAGCTCCTGACGAAACAGCGCCGCCGTCGTGAGAGCCGTGACGGTGACCGTCAGCAGCATGAGCCCGGCGATCATCACGACGAGCTTGGTGCGCAACGAGGACCCGTGCCAGTTCTGTTTCAGGGACTGGACGGGATGGCGTGCGCTCGCGGCGACGCCGCGAGTGGCATGGGCCACCGGCGGCTCAGCGCTTGTCTGCGGTGCGCAGCATGTAGCCCACGCCGCGCTTCGTGTGGATCATGCGGTCACGATCCCCCACGTCGATCTTGCGGCGCAAGTATGAGATGTACGACTCGACGATCGAGGCGTCGCCGTTGAAGTCGTACTCCCACACGTGATCCAGAATCTGCGCCTTGGAGAGCACCCGGTTCGGGTTCATCATGAGGTAGCGCAGCAGCTTGAACTCGGTGGGGGAGAGCTCCACCACCTCGCCCGAGCGGCGGACCTCATGGGCGTCGTCGTCGAGCTCGAGATCATCCACCCGCAGGACCGCGGCATCGTCACCAGCCGGGGCGGTGCGGCGCAGGACGGCGCGGATGCGTGCCACCACCTCATCGAGGGAGAACGGCTTGGTCACGTAGTCATCACCGCCGACGGTCAGCCCGGTGACCTTGTCCTCCGTGCCGTCACGGGCGGTGAGGAAGACGACGGGGAAGTGCCGGCCCGCGGCGCGCAGGCGCCGGGTCACCGTGAAGCCGTCCATGTCCGGGAGCATGACGTCCAGCACGGCGAGATCCGGGTTGAAGTCCTCGGCAGCGGTCAGGGCCTCCTGGCCGTTCGCGGCGGCGACCACCTCGAATCCGGCGAAGCGCAGGGACGTGGAGAGCAGTTCGCGGATGTTCGGTTCATCGTCCACGACCAACAGGCGGGCTTCAGGATTCTGTGGCTTCATGCTCAGTATTCTGACCGCGGATCCTGGGAGGTTGCTGGGCGAAGCCTGGACCCCGAGGAGCGGGTGGCCGGTCAGGGCTGAGCGCGGCGCGGGGGACGGGAGCGGCGCACAGCGGTGATCACCACATAGGCGAACATCATGAGGAACCCGGCAGGCATCGCAAACAGGACGAGCCCATAGAACGGCGGCCACGGCGCCCAGTTCGCGAAGTAGGCCACCAGCAGCGCCGCCAGAGCAAGGAACCCGACGACGGTCAGCACCACTCCCAGCACCACCATCCCGGCCAGAACGCGATCCACCATGCCGCGCGAGGCGGCGGGAGCGGGCGTCACGGAGTGTGGTGCAGAGTCAGCCATGCGGTCCATCGTAGGTCGAGACGGTAGCCTTCTCGCTCAGGGTTTCTCGAGATTCACGTGCAGGAAGAGGAAGGCCATGCCCACCGGTCGCATCAAGTTCTACGACTCCGCCAAGGGGTTCGGTTTCGCGCAGACGGATGAAGGTGACGAAGTCCACGTCCCCTCCACCGCATTGCCGCGCGGCGTGACCGAGCTGGCGGCGGGCACGCGCGTGGAGTTCGGCGTGGCCGAGGGTCGCCGCGGCAAGCAGGCACTGTCCCTGCGCCTGCTCGACTCCGCTCCCTCCGTGGTCCGCAACCACCGGCCCAAGCCGGAGGAGATGGCCGTGCTCATGGAGGACCTCATTCGCTGGCTGGACCAGACCTCCAACGGGCTGCGTCACGGGCGCTACCCCCAGCGCTCCCACGCCCAGAAAATGGCTCAGGTGCTGCGGCGCGTGGCCGACGACCTCGAGGCGTGAGCGCGACCATGACAACGGAGCAGACCGTGACTGAAGAGCCGTCGACGGAACAGCCGGAGCGCGAGCAGCCCGCGGCCGTGCGTCGTCGTAGTCCTCGCCGCGATGACGTCCTGGCCGCCGCCGTCGACGAGGCCCGCGCCGCGCTCGCCGGTCTGGCCCAGGACGGCGAGGTGGGCGAGCACCTCGGCGTCAGCGTCGACGATGACCGCCTCATGACCCACCGATTCGTCGCCCACGTGCCGGGCTACCGAGGCTGGGAGTGGTTCGCGGCGCTGGCCCGCGCCCCGCGCTCGAAGCACATCACCGTGTGCGAGATCGGGCTGACCGCCGGGCACGAAGCCATCGTGGCGCCGGCCTGGGTGCCCTATGAGGACCGGGTGAGCGACGAAGAGCGCGCCCGCATGAAGGCCGTGGCCGAGGGACGTGACCCCGACGCCGAGCCGGTGCCCGAGGCGGAGTCGCAGTCGGAGGGGGAGAGGGAGCCGGAGGCGGAACCGCAGCCGGCAGACGCGCCGGCCGCGGCCTCGGAGGACGCTCAGGAGAGCTGATCCACCACGTGGTCGATGCACGTCAACAGGGCGCTGACGTCGTCGGGCTCGATCGCCGCGAACGTCGCGATGCGTAGCTGGTTGCGTCCCAGCTTCCGGTAGGGCTCGGTATCCACGACGCCGTGGGCGCGCAGCACGCGCGAGATCTGCGTGGCGTCCACGGCGTCGTCGAAGTCCACCGTGCAGATCACCGCGGAGCGCTCCTCGGGATTGCCCACGAAGGGACGCGCCACGTCGCTGGCCTCGGCCCACTGGTAGACCCGCGCTGACGAGTCCGCGGTGCGCTGCGTGGCGAAGTCGAGCCCGCCGTTCTCATTCATCCACCGGATCTGCTCGTCCAGCATCACCAGGGTCCCCAGAGCGGGGGTGTTGTAGGTCTGATCCTTGAGCGAGTTGTCCACGGCGATCCCCAGATCCAGGAACTCCGGGATCCAGCGATCCCCGCCGGTCAGCTGTCCCACCCGCTCGAGAGCCGCGGGGGAGAACATGCCCAGCCACAGGCCGCCGTCGGCCGCGAAGTTCTTCTGCGGGGCGAAGTAGTAGACATCGGACTCGGCGATGTCCACGGGCAGCCCGCCGGCGGCGGAGGTCGCATCGATGACCATGAGAGCGTCGTCGTCGATGCCCTCGGGGCGCTCCACGGGGGCGAAGACGCCTGTCGAGGTCTCATTGTGCGGCCACGCATAGACGTCCACGCCGGCCACGGCCTGCGGTGCCGGGCGCGTGCCGGGCTCCGAGGTGCGGATGTCCGAGGCGTCGAGGAAGGGGGCGTTGTCCGTGGCGCGGGCGAACTTCGAGCCGAACTCGCCGAAGCTCAGGTGCTGGGCACGCTGCCGCACGAGCGAGAACGTCGCCGCGTCCCAGAACGCCGTCGAGCCGCCCACACCCAGGATGACCTCATAGCCCGCAGGCGCGGAGAAGAGCTCGCGCAGGCCCTCCCGCACACGGCCGACGAGGTTCTTGACCGGCGCCTGCCGGTGCGAGGTCCCCAGCAGCTGTTCGCCGGCACGCTGCAAAGCGGTGACCTGCTCGGCACGCACCTTGGAGGGGCCGGCACCGAAGCGGCCATCGGCGGGCAGGATCTCAGCGGGCAGGCTCACGGCGGAGGGATCGACGGGCATGGCGGGGCACCTCGTGATTCGGGAGACGGGAGGGGGCAGGCAGGGTCGCATGGACGCGCGTGGACAGGAACAGGCCGCGCACGGGACTGCCGGGCGCGATGCTCTCATTGTCCGCCAGCCACCCGGACCCGCGCGGCCTGTGACGGGGCCCGCTCGCTAGACTGTGCCCGACCCCGGCAAGGGAAGGACGCCCCCGGCATGACCGACCTCATCGACACCACCGAGATGTACCTGCGCACCATCCTCGAGCTCGAGGAGGAGGGCATCACGCCCCTGCGCGCGCGCATCGTGGAGCGCCTCGAGCATTCGGGGCCCACCGTGTCCCAGACAGTCGCTCGCATGGAGCGGGACGGGCTGGTGAAGGTGGGTGCCGATCGTCAGCTGGAGCTGACCGACGACGGCCGCCAGCTGGCCGTGTCCGTGCTGCGCAAGCACCGCCTGGCTGAGCGGCTGTTGGCCGATGTCATCGGGCTGGATCTCGCCTACGTCCACGATGAGGCCTGCCGCTGGGAGCACGTCATGAGCGACAAGGTGGAGGCCCGGCTGCGCGAACTGCTCGAGGACACCGCGCACACCCCCTATGGCACCCCCATCCCCGCGCATCCGGGCGAGGGCAGTGACGCCGCATGGAAGGACACCCTGTCTCTGCAGGGTCAGACCCTTCACGAGTTTGGCCGGAGCGGCGGGGTGTGCTGCGTGCTCAGCCTGGCCGAAGCTATTCAGGCCGATCCGGAGCTGCTGGGTGATCTCTTCGATGCCCAGATTCGCCCCGGTGTCCGCCTCGAGGTGAAGTCGACCTCGGATCCTGATTTCCTGCGTGTGCAGGCCCTGGATCACGACGACGCCCCCGCCTTGGAACTGTCCGCCGACGTGAGTGCCCATCTGCGGGTCGAGCCGTCGTCGTGACCTGAACGTGACATTCCCGTGATCCGGGCGTAGCCTTGATCGTGCGCCCGGCCCCGACTTGAGGGACCGGGTGACTCCATGCCCGCACCTGCCGGTGACTCCGCGCGGACTGGAGTGCATGTCAGCTTCACTTCAGTCACCGTGAAGCGGAGGGTGGCGGCACGGGCCGCCGACGGCAGGATCACGAAACGGAAGCAGGAATCCCCATGGCTCAGCACGAGAACACCGCGCCGCAGCGCGCCAGCGAGATGGCCGTCAAGCTCTCTCGCGCCGTGACGAACACCCGGATGGGTCGCACCGTCACCGTGGCCGCCGTGGCCGGCACCCTCGTGGTCGGCGGCAGCGTCGCCCAGGGCCAGATCGGCTCGCCCGCCGCCGAGCAGGGTGCGAGCCTCGAGGCACAGCGCACCGTGGACCTGCAGCGCACCGTGGGCACCGTGACGCGTTCCGTGCAGACCCTGGAGCGCACGGCGTCCACCGTGAGCGTTCCCTCCGCTGCCGCCGGTGACGTCGCCACCGCCGTGTGGGATCAGGCTGATGCCACCACGCAGACCGCCAGCGCCAACATCCAGCAGGTGCTGAGCCGCGCCGCCGAGGCGGAGTCGCAGCGTGTTGCCGCGGCCGAGCGGGCCGAGCGCGAGGCCGCCGAGCGTGCCGCCGCGGCTGAGGCCGAGCGCGTGGCACAGGAGCAGGCCGCCGCCGAGCGCGTTGCTGCCGAGCAGGCCGAAGCCGAGCGTCAGCAGGCCGCCGCCCGTCAGGCCGAGCAGGCCGCAGCGGAGCAGGCGGAGCAGGAGGCCGCCGCTCAGCGTTGGCGCGAGCGCGTCGCCGCCCAGCAGGCCGAGCAGGCTGCCGCCCGTGAAGCCGAGCAGGCCGCTGCCGCCCAGCGTTGGCGGGAGCGCGTGGCCGCTCAGCAGGCCTCGTCCGCTGCGAGCTCCACGGCGTCGTCGAGCACCGCCGCTCGTCCGGCAGCCGTGGCCACCGAGCGCACCGCCGCCACGCAGCCGGCCCAGACCGCGCCGGCCCCCGCAGCCAGCACCGGCAACCGCTCCGGTGCGGTCAGCGCGGCCTACGCCGGCGTCGGCAACCGCTACGTGTTCGGCGGCAAGACCCGCGCCGGCTGGGACTGCTCCGGCTTCGTGTCCTGGGCCTACGCCCAGGCGGGCATGTCCATCCCCGCGCACACCGGCTCCATCCGCGCCTCGTCGAAGACGCGTCCCACGTCCAACCCGCAGCCGGGCGATCTCGTGTTCCAGCGCGGTGGCGCTCATGTTGGTATCTACGTCGGCAACGGCATGATGGTCTCCGCGCTGAACCCCGCTGAGGGAACCAAGGTGCACCCGGTCTCCTGGATGCCGGTCTCGGGCTACTACACCTACACCGGCTGACCGCTCAGCTACACCGCTCGCACGGCGCACCCGCCACGGACCCCGTCCGCGGCCGGTGCGCCGTCGTCGTTGTCCACCGGGTCCCGCCCCGTCCATCCCTCTCCGGGGTGGGCAGTGTCCGCCTGGCTCGTTCCGTGGTGGGCAATGTCCCTGTCGCGCGAGAATGCGGGACAGTGCCCACCCCCGAGGCTCGAGGGTGGGCAGTGTCTGCCTGGCTCGTTCCGTGGTGGGCAATGTCCCTCATCCACGCGAATGAGGGCCATTACCCACCCGGGACGCGGAGTCTGGGACGTTACCCACCCGGGAGGGCGCGCGCGTGGCCGGTCGAGGTGACCAGCCTTCGACCCGCAGGTGAAGTTCCGGTGCGAATTCTGCTCTGCCCTTCCCCTTCACGGCCCCGACGCCTAGCGTGAGAGGCAACGTCCAGTGCCGCGGCGTACGTTTCCGTGTCCGCGCCCCTTCAGTACGGGGCTCGTCCGGACCAACAGGCGCCGTGGCCCAGCGGAAAAGGCATGACCATGCGCACTCTTGTGTTGAACGCCGGTTACGAGCCCCTCGCGGTGGTGTCCGATCGCCGCGCCCTGCTGTTGGTCGACTCCGGCAAGGCCAGCGTCCTGGCCGCCGGTGACGAGCCGATGGCCAGCCCCTCACGGACCTGGGGACGGCCGTTGGTGATCCTGCTCCACCGCTACGTCCGCGTCCCGCATGCCGACGTCGCTGTGGTCTCGCGCCGTGGAGTCCTGCGACGTGATCGTCACCTCTGCGCCTACTGCGGCGCCCATGCCACGACCGTGGACCACATTCACCCGCGCTCGCGCGGCGGCGGCAACACGTGGGAGAACCTAGTGGCCTGCTGCAGCCCCTGCAATACGCAGAAGGGCGATCGGTCGCTGGAGTCCATGGGCTGGCGCCTCCAGGTGACGCCCATGCGACCCCGCGGAGTGTCCTGGCGGATCCGGGAGCTCGAGCGTCCCGCCGAGGCCTGGCGCGAGTACCTGCAGCTCGCGGCCTGACTGCGCCCGTGCGGCTGTCCCGGCTGCCGGCCAGCCCCGTCCGCGAGCGCCACACCCACACCTGCGCCCGGAGGCCGCGGCAGCCCGCGCACTAGACTCACCTGCTGATGAGTATTGAATCCGCGGCCCGAGTGTCCATGATGCGCATGACCCGCGGGTCCTCGGGGGAATCCACGAGCCTGGCGCCGGGCACGGTGCGCCGCACGCTGGCTTTCGCCTCGCGATACAAGGGCCGCCTGCTCGGGTTCCTTGCCCTGTCCGTGGTCAGCGCGGTGCTGGGGGTGCTCTCGCCCGTGCTGGCCGGCGACGTCGTCAACGAGATCACCGGAGGCCAGAACACGTCCCTGGTGATCCGCCTCGCCCTGCTCATCGCGGCCGTCGCGGTGGCCGACGCCGCCCTGTCCATCCTCACTCGCTGGCTCTCGGCGGGGCTGGGGGAGCAGGTGATCTTCGATCTGCGCACGCGAGTGTTCGATCACGTCCAGCGCATGCCGGTCGCGTTCTTTCAGCGCACCCGCACCGGAGCGCTCGTGTCCCGCCTCAACAATGACGTGATCGGCGCCCAGACCGCGATCTCTCGGACCCTGTCCGGCGTCGTCGCGAACGTGGTCTCCCTGGTCCTGACGCTTGCGGTCATGCTGGCCACCTCGTGGCAGATCACACTGCTCGCCCTGATCCTGCTGCCGCTGTTCCTGTTCCCGGCCCGCCGGGTGGGCTCCACGCTGGCCACGCTGTCCCGCGAACGCGCCGGGCACAACGCCGCCATGGGTGATCAGATGACCGAGCGGTTCTCCGCCCCCGGCGCCACCCTGATCAAGCTGTGGGGCCGCCCCGGGGACGAGTCGCGCGAGTTCGCCCGACGCGCGGACCGCGTCCGCAGCACCGGGGTCACCATCTCGGTGCGCCAGGCCATGTTCACCACGCTGCTCACCCTGGTCTCGGCGCTCGCTCTGGCCGCTGTCTACGGCTTCGGCGGAGTGCAGGCCATCGCGGGCACCCTCAACGCCGGCGACGTCGTCACAATGGCGCTGCTGCTCACCCGCCTTTACGCCCCGCTCACCTCCCTGGCCAACGCCCGGGTCGAGGTGATGACGGCCCTGGTGTCCTTCGAGCGGGTCTTCGAGGTGCTGGATCTGGAACCACTGATCAGGGAGCCCGCCACCCCGACGCCGCTGCCCGCGGGCGCCCTGTCCGTGCGCTTCGACGATGTCCGCTTCGCCTATCCCTCCGCCGAGGAGGTGTCCCTGGCCTCGCTCGAGGAGGTCGCGGTGCTCGACACCCGCGGCGGCACCGAGGTCATCCACGGCATCAACGTGGAGGTCCCGGCTGGCTCCACCGTGGCACTCGTCGGGTCCTCGGGCGCTGGCAAGTCCACCCTGGCCAGCCTGGTCACCCGCCTCTATGACGTCAGCTCCGGTGCCGTGCGCCTGGGTGGGGTGGATGTCCGCGAGCTCTCCGCGGCGGACCTGCAGGCCGCCGTCGGGATGGTGACCCAGGACGGGCACCTCTTCCATGACACCGTGCGCGCCAACCTGACCCTGGCCCGACCGGAGGCCACCGAGGCGGAGCTGGCCGACGCCGTCGCCCGCGCCCGCCTGAGCGAGGTCATCGACGCGCTGCCCGACGGCCTCGACACCGTGCTGGGCGAGCGCGGTTACCGGCTCTCCGGTGGCGAACGGCAGCGCATGACGATTGCGCGCATGCTGCTCGCGGCGCCCCGGATCGTGGTGCTGGATGAGGCCACCGCGGCCCTGGACTCCACGAATGAGCGGGCCATCCAGGAGGCCCTGGCCGAGGCGCTCGCCGGGCGGACCGCGCTGGTGATCGCGCATCGGCTCTCCACCGTGCGGGAGGCGGATCTGATCCTCGTGATCGAGTCCGGTGTGGTCGCCGAACAGGGCACGCACGAGCAGCTGCTGGCCGCGCAGGGCCGCTACGCGGAGCTCTACCGCACGCAGTTCGCGCAGGACTGAGCGTCCATGACCGCAACCGTGGAGATGACGACGGCCCCCACGGGCAGGACGCGATCCTGGCTGCTGCTGGGCGCGGCGATCCTGTGCGAGGTGAGCGCGTCGCTGTCGCTGAAGGCCGGGCTCACGGCACCGGGCTTCTATGTCATCACCGTGATCGGCTACGTTAGCGCGTTCGTGTTCCTGGCACTCGTGCTGCGCTCCGGCATGGCGCTGGGCGTGGCCTACGGCGTGTGGGCGGCCGCGGGGGTGGCGCTCACCGCGGTGGCCTCGGCAGCACTCTTCCGGGAGGCGCTGACCCCGGTCATGGTGGTGGGGCTGGTGCTGATCATGGCCGGCGTCGTGTGCATTGAGCTCGGCTCCCATGCCGCGGCACCCGCCCCGGAGACGACGCCGGCCGCCGCAGGCCCGAAGGCGGCAGAGTGACCCTGGCCTGGCTGTTCCTCACGGGTGCGATTCTCTGCGAAGTGGCGGGCACGCTCTCCCTGCGCATGGCCGTCACCGGGCCACGGGCCTGGTACGCGGCCGTCGTGGGCGGCTACCTCACCGCGTTCTCGCTGCTGGGTCTCACGCTCGCCGAGGGCATGGCGTTGGGCGTCGCCTACGGCATCTGGGCGGCCGCGGGCGTGGCCCTCACGGCGCTCGCCGGGCGACTCCTCTTCCAGGAGCCGTTCACGTGGCTCATGGGCCTGGGCGTGGTGCTGGTCGGCGCGGGGGTGCTGCTCGTCGAGGTGGGCGCGGTGCACTAGGACTCCGCCGCCTCCGCTGGCTCGGGCGGCGCCACCGGCTCCCAGTCCCGGGGCCACGGCAGGCGGAAGACCTCCGGGTCCGCGGTCTCGTGCTCGAGCGAGGCGAGAACCAGCGATCCCTCGCGCCGAAAGGCCCCGGAGTCGAGACTCGAGCGCACCAGGCGTGCGGCGAACTCCGCCACGTCCTCGCCGAGCAGGGCGGCGGCGTCGCGGGCCCACGACGTCGAGGCGACGTACTGTTCGAGGGTGTCCGCCGGGCGTCCGCCCGAGATCATGAGCTGGTAGGCCAGAGCGCGCCGCACCCCGTAGTCCACCGCGAAGGGCAGGTCCGCGCACTGGCGCGTGAGGCGCTCGCGGGCCTTGGCCAGCACGGCCGGCGCGTCGGTGATGATCGGCCCGTGTCCGGGCAGGATCACCCGCACGTCCAGCTCGGCCAGGCGCGTCACGGAGTCCAGGGCCGCCTCGACGCCGGCCATCCCGTCCAGCATGACGTTGACCCAGCCGACGTCGTAGGAGGTCAGGGTGTCACCGACCATCAGCAGCCGCTGCTCGGGCTCGTAGAGGGCGATGTGCCCGACGGCGTGACCGGGCACCGCGTGCACCTGCCACTGCCGATCGCCCAGGTGCACGGTGTCGGCATGAGAGACCGAAGTGTCCACGGTGTAGGCGGGCACGGGCTGCTCGAGGTACTCGGCCACACAGCAGCCGGGATCGCGCCGGTCCAACGCCTCGGCATCGACCGCCGAGGCCACGATCTCCGCACCCTGGGTCTGCAGCAGTCGGTTGCCGCCCACATGGTCGGAGTGCCAATGCGTGTTCACCACTCGCTGCACGCGCGGCAGGTGCTCGTGAATCAGCGATGCGGTCTGCTCAGCATGCGCCGCGAAGCCCGTGTCCACCGCAGTGGGGCGCTCACCGCGCAGCAGCAGCATGTTGGAGTTCGGGAAGGGCCGCGTGACCCACACCAGGTCAGCGGGCAATGTGATGGGCGTCTCAGTGCTGTGCATGGCCCCACTGTAGACAGAGCCGCGGGCACACCGCGGGCACACCGCGGGCCCAGCGGCGAGATCTCACGGACCGGGCACGACGCCGGACGCGTGCGTCGTCGTCGGGGTCCATGTGTGGTGCCCCAGGCCGGAATTGAACCGACGGCCTACCCTTTAGGAGAGGGTCGCTCTATCCAACTGAGCTACTGAGGCGTGGCGCCACACGAGAGCGGCGTCCGCAG
>JAUNTT010000200.1 GCA_030538555.1 Micrococcus sp. | reverse complement strand
GGGCGAAGGCGTAGCAGGACTCGGCGAAGTACTGGACGCGTGAGGGAACCAGCGCACCCTTGCGGATCGCGAAGGTGAAGAACCACGAGATGACGATGACCGAGAGCACGACCATCAGCATCTGCTTGCCGAAGCCGGTCCCCCAGTCCGCCATCCACGGGAGGATGTCCGGAAGATGGGTCTCGCTGATCGTGGGGGGCTGGAATCCGCCTTCTGCGGCGGCGACGGGCACGAGCGAATGCAACGCTGGTCCTCTCTGCGGTGTCCGTGAGTGGGCACAGGCCCCGGGCATCGTGAGCCGGATCGGGGTCCGTCTCGCAGGGCGTCAAGCCAGGCAGGCGGTGCCCCTGCCGGGCGCGATCCTTGAGAATCCTACCAAAGACCGCCGTGACGCACGGCATGGCGGTGCGCCCCCGCCACTGTACTACGAGATGTAGAAATCTCCGGCATCGGCGGCGGGCCTCACTCCGAGCGGGGCACCACGGTCAGGCGCATGCGTGAGAAGGCCCGGACCTGGGCGATCTGCCAGATCACCAGCACCGCCGCGGCCGTGCAGACCGCCCAGGCCGGCTCCGCCCAGCCGGGGACCTCAGGCATGCCGAAGGCCAGCAGGAAGGCCGCGACCTTCAGCATGAATCCGACGAAGTAGGCGGCAATGCTCAGCTGCGGGGCGTGGCGCTCGGCCAGGTCCACCAGCAGCAGGGTCAGGCCGGAGAGGACGACGACCAGGCCTCCCCCGAAGGCGGCGCTGATGCCGGCCTCGGTCCCCCCGACCATCAGTCCCAGGCCTGAGGCCGCCGCAGTCGCCGCGACACCGGCGGCCAGCGCCCGCAGCAGGACGCGGCGCCAGCCGGTCTGCTGCAGGTCCTGGTGGGCGGACGGGCTCATCGGGTCTCCTCCGGGCGTCGGGCGGAGCGGCGCCGCTCCTCGAGCGCGCGACGGGCGGCGGCACGGTTGAGCCGCTGGGCGCGTCTCCGCAGCCACGGCCCGAGGGTGAGCACGATGGCGCCGCCGAGGCTGAGGGTCATCCCCAGGGCGACCAGCCACCAGGGCAGGAAGTTGAACGCCACCGTGCCGATGGCGAACAGGGCAGCCCACAGGTAGAGCAGAAGCACCGTCTGGGGATGAGAGTACCCGCCGTCGAGGAGCTTGTGGTGCAGGTGTCCCCGATCCGGGGTGAACGGTGAGACGCCCTTGGCCGTGCGCCGGACCACGGCCAGGAGGAGATCCAGCAGCGGCAGAAGCGTGACGGCCAAGGGCAGCAGGATCGGCATGTAGGCGGGGACGTTGCGGAAACGGAAGCTGGTGTCCAGCTGTCCCAGATCGGCGGTCACCGCCAGGGTGCCGGCGGCCATGACCAGTCCGATGAGCATCGCCCCGGTGTCGCCCATGAAGATGCGAGAGGGGTGGAAGTTGTGGGGCAGGAATCCCAGGCATGATCCCACGAGCACGGCCATCAGCAGGGTGACCAGGTTCGATGCATCGAACTCATTGATGGTCAGGGTGAGCTGGTAGCTGTAGATGAAGAATGCGGAGCCGCCGATGGCGGCCACACCGGCGGCCAGGCCGTCGAGTCCGTCGATGAAGTTGAAGGCGTTGATCGTGGCCACGACCAGCAGCACGGTCAGCACGGCCTGCAGCAGTCCGTCCTCGACCCCCAGCCACCCCACGGGGAGGACCTCGAGCTGGACGCCGTGGACCACCAGCAGCAGGGCCGCGCCGATCTGGCCCCCCAGCTTCAGGGCCCAGTGGATGTCCCAGGCGTCGTCGGCGAGTCCGATCAGCAGAGTCACCACCATGGCCGCGAAGACCCCGCGGACGGGAGTCAGGTCGGCGAAGATCCCGGAGAGGTAGGGGATCGTGGCGGCCGCGGCGAGTCCGACCATCATGCCCAGGAACAGCGCGGCGCCGCCCCAGCGCGGCATCGGTGCGCGATGCACGTCCCTGGTGCGCGGGGCGGTGCACACGCCCAGGGTGAGCGCCGTCGCGCGGACCATGGGCGTGGCGACATAGGTCACCACCGCCGAGACGGTGAGCACGATGAGGAAGTAGATCATGTCCGGTCAGGAAGGCTCAGTCCGCGCCCTCGGCGGCCTCCTCCCGACTCTGGTGGGGGTCTTCCCCGGGGCCCAGCAGCTCGGGCACCACTGTGCGCAGCTCCGCCGGCGGGATCGCTCCCTCGCGGACGACCCGCGGCGGAGAGACCG
>JAUNTT010000199.1 GCA_030538555.1 Micrococcus sp. | reverse complement strand
GGTGCGGCCGGTGTGGTCGCACGGCTCGAGGGTCACGACGAGCGTTCCCCCCGCGGCGGCCGGGCCGGCGGTGTCCAGGGCGACGATCTCGGCGTGCCGGCCCCCCGGCGGCTCGGTCGCGCCGACGGCCACGATCTGACCGGCCGCGTCCAACGCGACCGCACCGACCGGCGGGTTCGGCGACGACCAGCCGAGGGACTCGGCCGAGGCCTGGACCGCGAGGAGCCGGGCCTGGTCGCGGTCGCCGGAGCGGTGATCGGGGTCCACTGGGTCCTTGCGCGCCGGACTACCCGGCCTGGGCGGCGGTGTCGCGGAGCGTGACGACCATCGCGTCCGGATCGTCCGCCCCGTACACCGCCGACCCGGCCACGAACACGTCACACCCGGCCTCGGCGGCCTTGGCGATCGTGCCGGCGTCGATGCCGCCGTCGATCTGCAGGTGGATGTCGCGACCGCTCGCGTCGATGGCGGCGCGGAGCTCGACGACCTTGTCGAGGACCTCGGGCATGAACGACTGACCGCCGAAGCCCGGCTCCACGCTCATCACGAGCACGAGGTCGACCTCGTCGAGCAGGTCGATCACGGCGGAGACCGGGGTGCCGGGCTTGATCGACACCCCCGCCCGGCAGCTCTCGTCGTGCAGGGTGCGGATCACCGCGCGGGGATCGTCGGTGGCCTCGACGTGGAACGTCACGGTGTGCGCGCCGGCCTTCGCGTAGTCGGCCACCCACCGACCGGGGTCGTCGATCATGAGGTGGCAGTCGACGACCTTGTCCGTGACCGCGGCGATCGCCTTCGCCACGGGCGCACCGATGGTGAGGTTCGGCACGAAGTGTCCGTCCATCACGTCGACGTGGATCCAGTCGGCCGAGGAGATCCGGTCGATCTCGTCGGCGAGTCTGGCGAAGTCGGCGGACAGGATGGACGGCGCGATGAGTGGGGTGTACACGGAGTCGGCCATGCCGACCAGTCTATGGGTGCCGCCGGTCGCTCATCGCGGGTGCCGACGGATCTGCGGCGTCGCCGGTGGTGGGCACACGACCGTTCCGGGGCCTCATCTTGCGTTCAGCCGCAGGACGTCTCGATGTGCCCTCGGACACATAGCGTCGTCGGCGATCACCCACCCGCCTCGACCGTAGAACAGGTGCTCGCATGCGTCGCATCCTCACCGCCCTAACCGGCTCCGCCGTCGTCCTCGGATGTCTGGCCGCCCCCGCCGCCGCGTCCACGACCGGGTCGCTCGGTTCCACCGGCTCTCTCGGATCCCTCGGCCTCGGAAGCTCCGAGCCGGTCTCCGAGTTCGATCTGCAGGCCCACCGCGGTGGCCTGGGACTGCACACCGAGAGCTCACCCGCCGCCTTCGCCCACGCTCTCGAACTCGGTGTCACGACACTCGAACTCGACACGCAGATCACCAAGGACGAGGAGGTCGTGATCACCCACGACCGGCGGTTGAATCCCGGGGTCTGCCAGGACACCGAACCCGCCTTCGACGGTGATCCGGACTTCCCGTACATGGGCAAGTACATCAAGGACCTCACGCTCGAGCAGGTCCGGACGCTGGACTGCGGGAGCATCCAACGCAGCGGGTATCCCGGCCAGCAGACCCATCCCGGCGAGCCGATGATGCTCCTGTCCGAGCTGTTCGACCTCGTCAAGGCCCACGGCGCCGACGGACCCGGCGGCGTCGTGCTCAACATCGAGACGAAGGTCGAGGCCGGCGCGCCGGAGGAGACCGCGCCACGGGAGCTGTTCGTCCGCCGCGTCCACGAAGAGATCCAGGACTCGGGGCTGGCGAAGCAGGTCACCATCCAGAGCTTCGACTGGGGTGCGCTCAAGGCCTATCACGAGCTCGACCCGGCCATGCCGCTGGTGGCGCTCACGAACCACGACTTCCTCCAGGTCGGGCAGCCCGGCGCGTCACCGTGGCTCGGCGGTATCGACGTGGACGACTTCGGTGGCGACGGCGTCGCCGCGGCCGCGTCGATCGACGGCGTGACCACCTACTCGCCGGTCACGACCCGACCGCAGAGCTGCGAGGTCGGCACCGACGGGTGCACGCCGTACGTCACCCAGGAGATGGTCGACACCGCGCGCGAGCACGGGCTCGGCGTCGTCCCGTGGACGATCAACGACCTGCCGACCATGACCTACCTGCTCGACATCGGCGTGGACGGGATGATCACCGACTACCCGGACCGGCTGCGTGACCTCATGG
>JAUNTT010000050.1:15070-16793 GCA_030538555.1 Micrococcus sp. | reverse complement strand
GCGCGGCCGGAGCGGGGCCTGCGTCGCCCCACCCGGGTTCGTCACGCCCGACAGCCCGCCAATTTTTCGCGGCCCGGCCCTCCCTGTGGGGCGGGACATCGAAAAATGGGCGTGCCGACGCTGGGCAGGTGCACAAGTCACCCGGGAGCGCTGGGCAGGTGCACAAGTCACCCGGGAGCGCGGCTGGGACCCCACCCCGCCCCGCCCTGCGGTTCAGCGCAGCGGCGTGAACCCGGCGGCGTTGAGATCGCGGGCGAGAATGCCGGCGAAGTCGTACTGGGTGTGGCCGCCCATGGGGTACTCGACAATCCGGGTGTTGAGGAAGTGGTACTGCTCCCGGTACGCCTGTTCGCTGCTCCGAGCTGCGTCTCGCGCGGACCAGGTGGGCGGATTGGTCTGGCCCGCTACGTCATTGGCGTTGACGTGCCACGTGGCTCGCAGGCGCCGGAAGCCGGGGCTCGAGACGTCGAAGCGCTCAGGCCGGGTGCCGCCGCCGACGATCGAGGCGCCCGCGCCCCGCCACCAGCTCAGCTGCTGGCGTGCCATGAGGATCATCGAGATGAACTCGGCGCCCCCGGAGTAGCCCAGCGCCCACTGCCGATCCAGGACGGTGAATGGCAGGGAACGGTGCACGTGCGCGGCCAGGGCACGGAACCACGCGCCATTGGCCTCTCGCTGGCGCCACCAGGTGTATCCGTAGCCGCGTTCATAGGCAGCTGGTGTCACCACGGTCACCACCATCTGATTGCGCCGCACGCTCTCGCGCACAATGCCCTGCATCCGGGCGGACCACGGATTCTCCACCATGGACTGATCGAGCGTGAAATAGTCGCCGTCGAAGAACCATGTGATTCCCACCGGCTGCGAGTAGTCCAGACCGTCGGCGAACACGTGATAGCGGCCGCTCATGCCGTGGGCGGAGAATCGATGATCGGTTCGCGACTGCGGCAGCCCCGCAACCTCGGTCAGGCGCGGCCCATAGGCCCAGCCCGTGACACCGGCGTGCACCACCTGCACCCAGTTCGCATCCACCGCGCCGGTGGCCTCCACGACGACGCCGCGGGGCATAGTGCGCAGGATGGCGGCGCTCGCGCGCGCCCGGGCCCGCAGCACCAGGTTGGTGGTGGTCATCAGTCGAACGGTGGTCACCGTCCCGGGTTCCACGAGCGAGGGACCGTAGGCCCAGCCGGTGACTCCCTCGTGGATGACCTGGACCCAGTTCGCATCGGTGGCACCCGTCGCGAGGACCACGGTGCCACGCGGCAGGGGCCGCAGCACGGGTGCGGCGGCGCGGGGGCGGGAACGCAGCACCAGATCAGTGCTGGCCGCCAGCGCGGTGGTGGCCCGCGCGCTCGGTGCGTTGACGGACAGGGTCGTGGCCCCGGCGCCGGCGACGGTCAGGGCGGAGAGGGTGAGAACGCGCCGACGGCAGGGCGGGGAAACGCCCGAGTGCGAGGACGCGGAAATCGGCGCAGGGCGCGCGAAAGCAGGCAGGAGAGTGGACATGCGGAACTCATTCGTGCGAGGGGAGCGGGTGATAAATGGTGCCCGAGTTCACGTTCTGTTCACTCAAGCTGTGGAAGCTACTGGTGAGTATAGATAAACTCAGAAAGATCACAAGTCGAAAACATCATCCGCCTGACAAGGGCGCTTCCCACGGCCTTTTAGACTGGCAGTCATGGCCTCCCGACGACGATCCCAGCGTTCCCCGTCCACCGCGCAG
>JAUNTT010000050.1:0-15060 GCA_030538555.1 Micrococcus sp. | reverse complement strand
AACCTCCGGGTGGATCCCCGCACGCATGGCGGTTTCATCTCGCCGTGGACCAACGGCTCGCGCCTCTACCGCGGCATGGTGATCGCCGGGTCGGCGCTGTTCTTGATCGGCATTGTGCTGTCCGTCATCGGGGCGTCTACCGGTCAGCTGACTCTGTCCTGGACGGCGCTGTTCATCCTCGGGGCGGGCGTTCTGATGCACATGACCGCGCAGGTCACGCGATTCCGGGAGGCCGCTCGCACGCATCAGGCCCTGCGCGGCCCGCGCCGGTAGGCTGGTGGCCCATGAGCGTGAACCCGGACGTCCAGGGGCGCAGCTATCCGCCCGCGCCAGCCTTCCATGTGGGACGGGAGGCGATCCGCGAGTTCGCCACCGCCGTCCAGGCCACTCACCCGGCCCATCATGATCCGCTCGCCGCGGCCGCCCTCGGTCACGCCGACGTCGTCGCCCCGCCGACCTATGCCGTGGTCATCGCGCAGAAGGCGGAGGCCGCCGTCGTGAACGATCCGGAAGTGGGCATCGACTTCACTCGGGTGGTCCACGCGGATGAGCGTTTCACCCATCACCGCCCCATCGTGGCCGGCGATCAGCTCACCGCCACCGTGAGCATCACGGCGGTCAAGGCGCTGGGCGGAAACTCGATGGTCACCACCACCACCGATATCGAGGACGCTGCAGCCCAGCCGGTCACCACCGTGATCTCCACCCTGCTCGTGCGCGCCGAGGAGTCCTGATGAGCACCACCCCCCAGCCTGCCCTCGACACCCTGAGCAAGGGCGATCAGATCGGCACCCGCACCGTCGAGCTCACGCGCGCGGATCTCATCCGCTACGCCGCCGCCTCCGGTGACCACAACCCCATCCACTGGTCGCCGTCCTTCGCCGAGTCGGTGGGCCTGCCCGGCGTCATCGCCCACGGCATGCTCACGATGGGCGTGGCCGTGCAGCTGGTCACGGACTGGGCCGGCGATCCCGGCGCCATCGTGGACTATCAGACGCGGTTCACCGCCATGGTGCCCGTCGCGGACACCACGAGCCAGACCGACGACGACGGCGCCCCCACCGCCGGTGCGCAGCTGCAGGTCACCGGCAAGATTGGCGCCGTGGACACCGAGGCGGGCACGGCGCGTGTGGACCTGACGGTGACCGTGACGTCGTCGGACAACGCTCGCGCCCTGACCAAGGCTCAGGCCGTAGTGCGCTTGGGCGAGGGCAGCGCGGCGTGAGCGAGTGCTTCAGCGACCACACCACGTCCCGGGTCGGTGGCCCCGCTCGCCGCTGGATTCGCGCGGGCTCCGAGGCCGATGCCGTCGCCGCGATCCGCGAGGCGGACGCGGCGGGCGATGACCTGTTCGTGCTGGGCGGCGGCTCCAACACCCTCATGGCGGATGCGGGATTCCCCGGCACCGTGGTCCAGATGGACTTCACCGGCATCGCGATCACGTCGGAGACCGACGAGCACGTGATCGTGCGCATCGCCGCGGGCCACCCGTGGGATGACGCCGTGGCCTGGACGGTGGAGCACGGGCTGGCCGGCATCGAGGCGCTCTCCGGCATCCCCGGTTCGGCCGGGGCAACGCCGGTCCAGAACGTCGGCGCTTACGGGGCCGACATCTCCCAGGTGCTGGTGTCCCTGCGCGCCGTGGACCGCGAGACCGGCGAGATCGTGACGCTCACCCGCGAGCAGATGCGCTTCGGCTACCGGGACTCCATCATCAAAGCCTCCATGCTGGCCACGGGCGCGGCCACCCCGCGCTGGGTGGTGCTCTCGATCGACCTGGCGCTGCACCACCCGGCCTCCGACGGCGATCCCACCGCTCCGGTGCGCTACGCGCAGCTGGCCAGCTCGCTGCAGGTTGAGGAGGGCACCCGCGCCCCGCTGCAGACCCTGCGGGACGAGGTGCTCGCCCTGCGCGCGGCCAAGGGCATGGTCTCCGATGCTGAGGACCCGGACACGTGGTCCACGGGCAGCTACTTCACGAATCCCATCGTCCCGGCCGCCGTGCGCGCACGCCTGCCCGAGGGAGCGCCCGCCTTCGCGGCCGGCCATGACGAGCACGGCGAACCGCTGGTCAAGCTCTCCGCGGCCTGGCTGATCGACCACGCGGGCTTCGCCAAGGGATTCGGCCTGCCGGACGTGGCCCCGGCTGCCGGGGCCCATGATGGCCGTGGCGCTGACGGGGCCGGGCTGGCCGGGGGACGGGCATCGGTGTCCACGAAGCACACGCTGGCGATGACCAATCGCGGCACAGCCAGCACCGAGGACATCCTCGTGATCGCGCGCGCCGTGCGCGAGGGGGTGCGGGAGCGCTTTGGCGTGGACCTGCACCCGGAGCCGATGATCATCGGCACCGCGCTCTGACGCTCCCAGTATCAGCCGCGGCGGGCAGCGCCAAAGACCGCGTTCTCGGCCGTTAGAGGTTGCCGGTGGCGATCATCAGGGCGCGCCGCACGGGCTCGGCGGCACCCCACAGCAGCTGATCGCCCACAGTGAAGGCGCTGAGGTACTCGGGCCCCATCTCGAGGGTGCGCAGGCGTCCCACGGGCACGGTGAGGCTGCCGGTGGCCGCCACCGGAGTCAGGCGCTCGAACGAGGCCTCCTTGGTGTTGGGCACCACCTCGACCCACTCATTGGCCTCGGCGAGCATCTGCTCCAGCTCGTCCAGGGGAACAGCCTGCGTCAGCTTCAACGTCAGCGCCTGAGAGTGAGAGCGCAGGGCACCCACGCGCACGCACAGCGACTCGAGCGAGACGGCGTCGGGACCCTGCAGCCCCAGGATCTTGTTGGTCTCGAGCGAACCCTTGAGCTCCTCGCGGGACATGCCGTTGCCCAGATCCGCGTCGATCCACGGCAGCAGCGAGCCGGCCAGCACCTGGCCGAACTGTCCGGTCGGCAGTGCGCCGCCGCGCTGCGCCTCGAGGATTGTGCGATCGATCTCGAGGATCGCGGACCCCGCATCGGCGAGCTCATCGGCCACCGCCCCGTGCAGGGCGCCGAAGCCTTCGAGCAGCTCGCGCATGTGCCGCGCGCCGCCGCCGGAGGCCGCCTGATAGGTCATGGCGGTGCCCCACTCCACGAGGCCGCGAGTGAACAGTCCGCCCAGGCCCATGAGCATGAGCGAGACGGTGCAGTTGCCGCCCACGAACTCCTTGACACCGCGGGCTAGGGCATCGTCGATGACGGAGCGATTGACCGGGTCCAGCACGATCACGCTGGAGTCCTCCATGCGCAGGGTGGAGGCGGCGTCAATCCAGACGCCGCCCCAGCCGGCCGCCCGCAGCCGCGGGTAGACCTCGGAGGTGTAGTCCCCGCCCTGACAGGTCAGGATGAACGGCAGGCGGGCCAGGGCCTCGAGGTCGTAGGCGTCGCCCAGTGGCTCCGGCTCGCCGCTCATGCCGGGGAACGCGGGCGCGGCACCGCCGGCATTCGACGTGGAGAAGAAGACGGGGTGGATCCGAGCGAAGTCACCCTCGGCGGCCATGCGCTCCATGAGCACCGAGCCGACCATGCCGCGCCAGCCGATGAGGCCCACGGTGGGCACGGCGGTGGCGTCAGTGATGAGGGAGGCGGAGGCGTCAGCAGTCATGCCTCCAGCCTAGAGGCTTACGAGTCGGAGCCCATCCGGCGGCGTCGGGTCCACATGATCAGTCCGCCGATCGCGAAACCCTGGGTGAGGACCAGCAGGAAGATCAGGCCGGCGAGCACGTGGCCCTGGACCACCATGGTCAGGCCCATCACGGCGCACACCAGGGCGAGCACCGGGAACGCGATGAGGCCGAGGAAGTTCAGCGTGTTGGCGTCGAAGAATGCGGGTCCTTGCTTGCCCTCGGACGCGGGCGTGGTGGCGTTCTCGGCGGCGGTCGACGCCGAGCCGTGGATGTCGCGGCGGCGCGGGGTGGGGGAGTCGGGCTGTGCGCCGGACGGTGACGGGGACATCGGTGAGTCCTTTCTAACGGGTCGTCGCGCCGGTGCGGCGCCAGGTCTCGAAGCGGTAGCGGGTGCCGGTGCGGGAGCTTTCCCACGAGCCGTCCTCGGGCTGTTGCGCGGTGCGCTGCCAGCTGCCATCCAGGGTGGGGGCGTGGGTGTCGCCGTCCTCGTCGGCATCGATCACGGTAATCTCCGCGAGCTCGGCCACGTCCAGGGCCTGCTCGTAGAGCGTGGCCCCGCCGATCACCCACACCTCGTCGAGGCCATCGACCTCGGCGGCGGCGCGCAGGGCGGCACCGAAGTCGCCCACGACGACGGCGCCCTTGGTTTCCAGCGCCGCCGCGGCCTCCGGGTGCGCGGCGAGGGTGCGGGAGAGCACGATGTTCGTCCGTCCGGGCAAGGGCTGGAACTGCTCGGGGAAGGACTCCCACGTCTTGCGTCCCATGATGACGGGGTGGCCTTCGGTGAGCCGACGGAAGTGCGCGAGATCCTCGGGCACGTGCCACGGCATGGCGCCGTCGCGGCCGATGACCCCGGTGGGCGTCTGCGCCCAGGTCATGCCGATGCGGGGCTCGAGAGGCGGGCGGGATGGGGGTGTCACGGTGTGCGAGTGCTCCTGTGGCGTCACGGTGGCGGGTGGGGGGCGGTGCGAGCGGGTCTCAGACGGCCACGGGGGCCGAAATGGTGGGGTGGTGCTGGTAGTCCAGCAGCGCGAAGTCCTCAAACTCGTAGTCGAAGATCGACGCGGGACGGCGGGTGAACTCCAGGCGCGGAGCCGGGTAGGGGGAGCGGGTCAGCTGCTCACGCACCTGCTCCTCGTGGTTGCTGTAGATGTGGCAGTCGCCGCCGGTCCAGATGAACTCGCCAGGCTGGAAGCCGAGCTGATGGGCCACCATGCGGGTCAGCAGGGCATAGGAGGCAATGTTGAAGGGAACGCCGAGGAACATGTCCGCCGAGCGCTGGTAGAGCTGGCAGGACAGCCGGCCCGGGCCGCCGTCGTGATCGGGGGCCACGTGGAACTGGAACAGGGCGTGGCACGGGGGCAGCGCCATGTCCTCGACGTCGCCGGGATTCCAGGCGGTGACCAGATGACGCCGGGAGTCCGGGGAGGTGCGCAGCGACTCCATCACCGCGGCGATCTGGTCCACCGTGCCACCGTCGCGCCGCGGCCAGGAGCGCCACTGCACGCCGTAGACCGGCCCGAGATCGCCGTGCTCATCCGCCCATTCGTTCCAGATGCGCACGCCGCGTTCCTGCAGCCACCGCACGTTCGAGTCGCCGCGCAGGAACCACAGCAGCTCGAGGGCCACCGAGCGGAAGTGCACGCGCTTGGTGGTGATCAGCGGGAAGGAATCGCGCAGATCGAAGCGCAACTGGGCGCCGAAGATGCTGCGCGTGCCGGTGCCGGTGCGGTCCGTCTTCGCCTCGCCGGTGGCCATGATGCGCGCGAGCAGATCCTCATACGGGGTGGGTGTCGTCACGGTGACCAGTCTACGAAACCTGGCAGCGGCCCCTGGTCAGCGCACCCAGCGGCCACACGGGGCTGGCAGGGGTGGCGTCCTGGGCCGGGGCGCGCTCAGCCCTGATAGACGAGGGACTCGTAGCGCGGGTAGCGCTGCAGGAAGGACTGCACATAGGTGCACTCCGGCACGATCTGATAGCCCTCGGCCGAGAGCCGCTGCAGGACGAGCGCGACGAGCGCGCGGGCGTAGCCCTGGCGGCCGTAGGCTTCATTGATGATGGTGTGCTGCAGCCGCACCACGGTGCGGGCCTCGCCCTCGGCGTCGTCGGAGGCGGCGATCTCATCCTGGCAGTACCCGAGGAAGCCGATGAAGGCGTCGTCCTGGCGCAGCTCGTAGCGGCCGCGGTCGGGGTCCCGGGTGAGCTTGAGTCGCTCGTGCACGATCATCTCGGGGTGTGTGGTGGCGTCCATGGCGAAAGCCTAGGCCGTGACGCGGCTCACCTCAATGCGCCGGCCCGCCGACGCCCGCCGGACTGCTTCTCCGCCGCCTGCCGTCTCCTGCCGCCGCCCTCCGCCGGACTCAGCCGTCGACGGCGTCGTAGACCTCGATGCCCACGATGCGGCGTTGCACGTCCAGGCCCTGGTGCGCGACGACGATCGCCCCGGGCCGCAGGTACGGGTCTTGAGTGGGCAGCGCGCGCAGCACGGCGTCGGTGTCCGCGTGGGCGGCGAGCTGGCCCAGCAGCTCGGGCAGCACCGGGCGGTGACTGCACACCACCAGCGGCAGGCGCTTGTCGAGCAGCGAGCGCATCACGGCGCGGGTCTTCTTGGGGTTCTTGCGCACGGCCGCCTCGGTGAGGGCGGACTTCTCCTTCAGACCCAGCCCGGTGGCCTGGACCAGCGGGGTGACGGTCTCCACGCAGCGCCGCCATGGCGAGGTGACCAGCTTGACCGGCTGCCACACGGACACCAGGGTGCGCACGGCCAGGGCCTGTCGGCGCCCGGTCGCGGCCAGCGGGCGGTCCTCCTCGGCGCGGGACCACGCCGAACGGGGCTTCGCCTTGGCGTGGCGCAGCACGATCAGCGGCTGCGTGCGCAGGCGCTGCTCCTCATAGGCGGCGATCAGGGCGTCTAGGGGTTCCACGTCGGTAGGGCTGGTCAGCAGGGAGCGGGCCTTGCGGGGGGAGACCCAGCGGATCTCATCGACCTCGTCGCCGTCGGCCTCGCCCGGCTGTCCCGCGGCGTCGGCGGCCCAGTACCAGACCTCTTTGGACTTGCCCCCGCCCACGTTGTAGTGAGTGACGCTCAGCGGCAGTCCGGGGACAATCTCGAGGCCGACCTCTTCGCGCACCTCGCGCACGGCGCATTCCGGCAGGGACTCGCCCTCGTCGATCTTGCCCTTGGGCCAGGACCAGTCGTCATAGCGCGGCCGGTGGATGACCATCAGCTCGAGGCCGGAAGCACCCAGCCTCCAGGGCAGGACGCCGGCCGCGATCACGTCCGCGCGGGCACCGTCGACGTGGTGCTCGTGCGTGGAACGCTGCGCTGCACGCATGGCGGCCTCGGTGGGCATGGGCGGCCTCGCTTTCCTCTACGACGGGACGGGCGGGAGATGGGGATGATCGCCGTGGACGCCCTACAGAATACGGTTTCCTCACGCCCGATATTGCGTATCGGACGCATCCAGGGTGAATCCGAGTTTTTCGTAGAGGGCCACCGCCGCGGTGTTCTCGCCGTCCACGTACAGCGTCACCTCGTCCACCCCCACCTGGCGCAGGTGCAGCAGACCGGCCAGGGTCAGCGCGCGGCCGAGCCCGCGCCCCTGGGCCGCCGGGCTGATCCCGACGGCGTACACCTCGCCCTGGGTGGGCGTCGCCACCTTCGTCCAGTGGTAGCCCAACAGACCGGGCTCCGCCGCGCCGCCGTGACCGGCGTGACCGCCGTGATCGCCGCTGTCCCCGCTGGCCTCCTCGACCAGCAGCAGTCCCTCCGCGTCGAACCAGCTCTCGGCCGTGCGGTCGTCCAGGTCCTGCTGGGTGAGAGAGCCCTGTTCGGGGTGATCCGCAAAGGCCGCGGCGTTGAGCTCGAGCCACGCGGCGTCGTCGGGACCGGGGCGGAAGGTGCGCAGGCGGGTGCCGGCGGGCAGGTCCACATCGTGCGGGCCGGTGCCGGGCAGGGCCGCGAGGCCCTCGGCGTCCAGGCGCATGCGGCGCAGATCCCGCACGGGGCGCAGGCCGTGAGCGGTGGCCAGCTGCGCGGCGCCGGGCAGGCTCCCGTGGGCCCACACCGCCGGCTGCGGCAGGGGCGTTGTCGTGGCGGCCGCCTCATTCCACGCCGTGGCGGCCGCGGCGGCCAGCGCCGCACCGTGCCCGCGACGGCGATGCTCGGGATGCACCACCAGCTCGATCACGGTGGACTCGCCCTCGATCACCCCGGCCACCACGCCGAGCACGGGGTCGCCCGTCGTGATCAGCAGCGCGGTCTCACCGCGCGCGAGCTGCAGGCGCGTCTGATCGGAGAACGGCGGGTGCCCGTCATGGCGCTGCGCTGCGTCCAGGACCCGCCGAATCGCAGCGAGCAGGGCGTCGTCGACGTCGCGATGGGGGTGGGGCTGCGCGGCGGGAAGCTCCGTCATGGGCCTAAGCCTACGGGGCGGCGGGGGAGGGGCGCGGGTCGAAGCGGTAGCCCACATTGCGCACGGTGGAGATCAGCTGCTCATGGTCCGGGCCGAGCTTGGCCCGCAGGCGCCGCACGTGGACATCCACGGTGCGGGTGCCGCCGAAGTAGTCGTAGCCCCACACCTCCTGCAGCAGGTGCTCGCGACTGCACACGCGTCCGGGGTTGGCCTCGAGGTGGGCCAGGAGCTCGAACTCCTTGAAGGTCAGGTCCAGGGGGCGGCCCTGCAGGCGTGCCGTGAAGGCGGCGGTGTCCACCACGAGTTCGCGCTCCTCGGAGGTGCTGAGCGCGGCGCGGGCCCGCTGGGTGGCCCAGCGCAGGCGCGCGTCCAGCTCGGCGGGGGAGGCGGTGTCCACGAGGAAGTCGTGCAGCTGCCAGCGTTCGGAGACGGTGCTGAGCCCGGCGGCCGAGAACACGACGACGACGGCGCGCGTCGGGTCGATCTCGGCCAGATCCGCACACACCCGGCGTGCCTCGGCCACCGCGGTGCGGGCGTCCACGAGCACGACGGCCTCGGCGATCTCGAGCGCGGCGCTGGCCCGCAGTGGGGCCGGGGTGAGCTCGTGGCCCAGCAGGTCGGCGGTGTCGGCCACACTGCTCGCCGCGGCGGCGTTCTCGGTGAGGAGGACGAGGCGCAGGGCGGGGCCTCCTCTCTCGCTCAGGGACATAGCCGAACGCCACGACGGCGGGACGGGCTCGGTCCGTGCTGGACGGGCCCACTGTAGACCCGGCGAATGCGGTGGGGGCGTCAGCGGCGGCGCCTGTTCGTCATGTGGACACCCCGGTGGTGCGTGCTCACCTGGCAAGATGGGGGGCGTGATGCGAGTGCAGATGGCCCTGGCGGCCGCCGTGGCCGCCGTCGTCCTCAGTGCGGCGGCGTTCACCGACCCCGGGCTCACGGTGGCGGCCGCCGTCGTCGTGATTCTGGTCATCGCGTTCGGTTGGCCGCGCCAGATGGGTGCGCCGGCGCGCACCTCGCTGTCCCTGACGCTGGCGATCACCGGCGCCGTGGCCCTGCTGCTCACGTGGGTGTGGGCGCGCACGGGCCTGGCGGCAGAAGAGGGCGCTCTGGGCCTGTTCGAGCCGATGGCCGTCGTCGCGGCGTGGGGGGTCATGGCCGCGTTCATCGTGCAGGTGGTGCGGGGGACCGGGCGTCCGCTGCGCATCGAGTCCACCGTGACCACGATGGGCGGCGTCATGATCGTGGTGATGGCCTCCGGGTGGGTGGCCCTGGCGCAGACCGCCGGGCATCGCCTGGCGCCCGTCGTGCTCGTGACCCTCGGTGTCACCCTCGCTATCTCCTCCTTGGTGGGGCTGATCCCCGTGCTGCAGGGTCGGCCCGGGCTCTTGGCGCTCGTGGTGATTCCGCTGTCCGTGGCCCTGGCCGTCGTCGGGAGCCTGGCCCAGGGCGTGGCGGGGGACCAGACCATCGCCGCTCTCCTGTGCGCGCTGACCGCCAGTGCGCTCGTGGTCCTCACCGCGGCGACCGCCCCGGCCGCGCAGCCGCGCCCCGAGGACCGGCCGGTGGCCACCACGGCGCGCCCCCGACGCGCCGGCTTCGCCCTGGCCATGGCCCCGGTGGGAGCGGCCGGCGTGATCGGCCACGTCATCCTGACCCTCGTGGGCTGAGCCGCGGGGTCAGATCGGTAGACTGTCCGCCATGGACAACCTCATTGCAATTGAGATCTTCTTCACCTCGCTGGTGGTCCTGGCCTCGCTGGCCATGGCCTTCGTGTCGTTCGTGGTCATCAAGGGCCTGTTCAAGGGTCAGCGCTGAGTCACCCGCCTTCCCGGCCGCGGGCCTGAGCCCGTGCCGGAACGGTGGTGTGCGAGGCCTTCGTCATGACCACAGAGCTTCCCTTTGATCTGACCCCGGAGCTGGCTCCGCTGTCCTGGCTCATCGGCGCCTGGGAGGGCCAGGGCCGCCTCGGCGACGGCGCGGACGGCACCCAGATCTTCTACCAGCGCGTCGACTTCACCGATCGCGGTCTGCCGTTCCTTGAGTACCGGGCCGAGTCCTGGCTGTGCGAGGAAGACGGCACCCTGATCCGCCCGCTCACCGTCGAGTCGGGCTTCTGGCAGCTGGACCGCCCGCGGCGCGACGGCGACGTCGGCCCCGGCATGGTGCCCGCTGACGTGGTGCCCGCCTATCGCTCGGCCGAGGACGTCGAGGCCCTGCGCGGCGAGGACGATGCGTTCGGACTGACCGCCACCATCACGCACCCCGGTTCGATGAGCGAGCTGTACTACGGCCGCATCAAGGGCCCGCAGCTGCAGCTGGTTTCCGATGCGGTGCTCCGCGGCTCCTCCACCGGCGACTACCATCGCGCCACCCGCATGGCCGGACTGGTCAACACGCAGCTGTTCTGGCGCTGGGATGTGGCGGCACAGGAGTCGAGCGAGCTCGAGGCGCACGCCTCCGCCATCCTGGACCGCATGCCCAGTCCCAGCGACGGCCGACTGGCACCCGGCGCCCCGCGTCCCTCGTGATCACCCACCCCGACGCCGTCCCCGCCGAGGGCCCCGATGCCGGGGTCGCCGCCCACTACGGTCAGCCGCTGCCCGAGGCCCGCGCCCTCGAGGCCGGACGCGCCGTCGTGGACCTCTCGCACCTGCACGTGCTCTCCGTGTCCGGAGACGACCGGCTGGCCTGGCTGCACACGCTCACGAGCCAGCACGTCGCGGATCTGGCTCCCGGCACCTCGACCGAGATCCTGTTCCTCAGCGCGCAGGGGCGGATCGAGCATGCCGCCCAGCTGCTCGAGGACGGCACCACGGCGTGGCTGATCGTGGAGCCGAAGGACGATCAGGCCAGCGGCGTGGAGTCCCTCGTGGCATGGCTGACGCAGATGCGCTTTGCGCATCACGTCACGCTGCGCCGGCACCACCCCGCGGTGGCCGTGGTGGGGGCCACCGCCCCCGTGCCAGGCTGGGAGGACCGCACCGTGTGGGTGGATCCCTGGCCGCACGTGAGCCCGGGCGGGGCCGCGTACTCCGGGCCCGATCATCCCGGCGAGGACTACTCCTGGCGGCAGTACCTCGTGACCGCCGCGGATCGTGATGCGCTGTTCGCCGGCCTCGGATCCGGTGAGCTGCAGGGCTGGCGCGCCGCGGGCACCCGAGCGTCCGAGGCGCTGCGGATCGCCGCGGGTCGGCCCCGTGTTGCCCTCGACGCCGACGAGCGCACCATCCCGCATGAGCTGGACCTGCTGCGCACCGCGGTGCACCTGGAGAAGGGCTGCTATCGCGGTCAGGAGACCGTGGCCCGCGTGCACAATCTCGGCCGCCCGCCCCGCCGGCTCACCGGGCTGCTGCTCGACGGCTCCGGGCACAGCTTCCCCGAGCGCGGCGCCGCCGTCATCGTGCGTCCCGAGCCGGACACGGAGCAGACTCGGGCCGCGGCGCGACCCATCGGTGTGCTGACCTCGATCGGCCAGCATCCCGAGGCCGGACATGTGGGTCTCGCGCTGCTCAAGCGTTCCGTGCCCGTGGACGCGGAGCTGCTCGTGGCCGAGCCCCGGTCTGCGGAGGCGCCGTCCGCCGAGGCCGCGGGGGCGCGCGCCGAGACGCCGAGGGCGTGGATCGCCGCGAGCCAGGAGGTCCTGGTGAGTCCCGAGGCCGGCGCCCACGTGGGCCGCGGCGGGATCACCCGACTGCGCTGACTCGCGCGGCAGCCCCGAGTCTCTGGCAGGGCTGAGACTCTGATTGCGCTGAGCCGCCCGGGGGCGCGCGGCTCAGCGGCCGAAGAGCACCTTCGCCTCGTCGTAGCGGGACTTCGGCACCTGCTTGAGCCCGGAGAGTGCGGCGGACATCGGCACCGTGATGATGTCGGTGCCATTGGCGGCCACCATCTGCCCCCAGCGACGCTCGGCCACCAGGTGCATGGCCTGCATGCCGAACCGCGTCGAGAGCACACGATCGGTGGCGGTGGGATTGCCGCCGCGCTGGATGTGGCCAAGCACGGTGTTGCGGGTCTCGATGCCGGTGTTCTCCTCGATCCGGTGCGTGACCCATTCGCCGATTCCGCCCAGGCGCGGACGCCCGGAGGCCTCGACGCCGGACTCGGAGAGGGGGTCGTCATGCCCCTCGGGGACGAAGCCCTCGGCCACCACCACGAGCGGGGAGCGGCCCTTCTCGTGGACCTGGGTGACCCAGTCGTAGACCTGCTCCATGGGGGTGCGGACTTCGGGGATCAGGATGGCGTGCGCGCCGGCGGCCATGCCCGAGTGCAGGGCGATCCAGCCGACGTGGCGGCCCATGACCTCGGCGACCATGGCCCGGTGGTGGGACTCGCCGGTGGTGCGCAGCCGGTCCATCGCCTCGGTCGCGATCGAGACCGCGGTGTCGAAGCCGAAGGTGTAATCCGTGGCCATGAGGTCGTTGTCGATGGTCTTGGGCACCCCCACGATGGGCAGTCCATCCTTGGCCAGGCGGTTCGCGCCCGCCAGGGTGCCTTCCCCGCCGATGGCCACGACGGCGTCGATCCCCAGCTCCTCGAGGTTGCGGCGCATGTTCTCCGGGCCGCCGCCCTCGGTGTCATAGGGGTGAGTGCGCGAGGTGCCGATGATGGTGCCGCCGGACTTGGACAGCCCGCGCACGCGCTGGCGCGGCAGGTCCATGACGTCCTTGTCGATCAGCCCGGACCAGCCGTTGCGGATGCCCACCATCTCGAAGTCGAAGGTCTTGATCCCGTTGAGTACGGCGCCACGGATCACGGCGTTCAGCCCGGGGCAGTCGCCACCGGAGGTCAGGAGTCCAACACGCATGAGGGGCAATCGGTCCTTTCACGACGACGTCTGGCCGGGCCCGCCTCGCTGCCTCAGCGGATCGTCGGGCCCGGAACCACTCTAGGACGGTGACGCGGCGTCAGCGCAGGGCTGGGCGTCGCCGCGCACAACTGGTCGTCTCAGCGCTTGGCGGGTGGTGTCGGCGCACGCCCTGCCGCCTCAGCGTAGGACGAGGCTGCCGGCGAGGAGGACGGCACCGATCACCCAGAACGCGTTCCACAGGCGAGTGCGCCGGCGGGCGAGCAGGCTGGCCACAATGCCGATCGTCAGCTGCAGCAGCAGCACGGCGCTGCCGGCCATCACGCCCAGGGTGAGATTCGCGGTCAAGGACCATACGGTCAACCAGGCCGCACCTCCCAGCCCCACGACCGCCGTCAATCCCAGCAGCTGCCAGCCCAGCGGCAGGGGCGGCAGGCCCCGGCGTGCCGCCACGGTGCCCTCCTGCCGCCGGGTCGCAGTTGCCGCAGCCGGCTGCGCCGCGGGCTCGCTCAGCTCCGCAATCCGCTGCTCGGCGCGCTGCTCGCGGGAGTGCCGCCGCTCCTTCCACTCACCGGACTCGGCATCGATCCAGTCGCTGCGGAAGCCGGTCGGGTCCTCGAGCGCGGCCGGCTCCGGGCGGGCCGGGCCCGAGCCTGGACGCTCCGCGCGGGCATACCAAGACGGGGCGGACACGTCGGCGGCCGAGGCGCCGCGCCCGGAGGCCGAGCCGAACGCGCCGCCGTCGGGTCCCGGCCACGCGGAAGCGCCCAGGCCGGCGTCGGGACGGCGGGCCCGCGTGGACTGGCGCGGGGCATCCCATCGGGTGAGCAGCCACCACACCAGGGCGACGGTGGCCGCCACGGGGATCAGGCTCGCAAGGCCCCCGACGCCGGGCACCAGCAGGGTGGCCAGGCTGACGCCGAAGAGCAAGTTGCCCGCGCCCACACAGGCCATCACGATGATCGCGACGCCGGCCGAGCCGGGATTGCCGCGCAGAATCGCCGGCAGTTGCACGCGGCCGCGCGGATCCGGCAGCACGGCCCAGGCCAGAGCGTAGGCCAGCAGGCCGAGGCCACCGGAGAGCACGCTGAGCGCCACGAAGACGCCGCGCGTGACCAGCGGGTCCAGTGCGTAGCGCTGCGCCACACCGCCGAGCACGCCGCCGACCCACGAGGCGTCGGTGCGCTGCACGCCCCAGCGGGACACCAGGCGCTCGAGCCAGTCCGGCAGGCCGCGGGCGTCTGAGCCCTCGCGGGAGGCCCCCGTGAAGCTGCTGGGTCGATGCGACGAGGACGGATGGGCAGAGCGGTGGGGGTCGGAGGCGCGGTGTGAGGAGTGCATGGTCTCAGTCTGCCCGTGCGGCGCCCGCGACCACATCCGGGATGTCCCCCAGGGTGGTCCCGGATGTTGCCGGTGCCGGTGGCACGGCAGGATGGAGTTATGTCCCCTGCGCACCCCGGCTCGCCAGGGCAGCCACCGCCAGCCGAGTCGTCACCATCCGCTGCGTCGCCGTCGCCGGAGCAGCCCGCTGCACCGCAGTCACCCGAGCAGCCCGCTGCACCGAAGCCTGCGCCGTCGTCGCGCCCGCCGCTGCTGCGCCACGCCACCGATCGACCGGTCTCCGGGGTGTCCGCGGGGCTGGCTCGCCATCTCGGGATGAGCACGGACCTCGTGCGCGTGGGCTTCACGGTGCTCACGCTGCTCGGCGGGGTCGGCGTCGTGCTGTACGTGTGGCTGTGGCTGCTGATGCCGCAAGAGGGCAAGGACGGGCACGCCCCGGTGCCGGCAACCCTGAGCGAGCGCGGGCCGGAGCTCGTCGCGCGGCTGCGCGAGGGTGGCTGGCCGCTCATGGTCGGCGCCGGACTGCTGGGTGTGCTGGCGCTCGCCGTGCTCCAGCAGCTGGGCCAGGGCCTCGAGTGGTCCATCGCGGGACCTCTGCTGGTCTTCACCCTGGTCTTGGCCGGGGGGCTGCTGCTGGTGGCTGCCCCGCGCTTCCTCGCCTGGCAGGCGAAACGCGACGAGGCCAAGACCGAGCTGGCGGTGCAGACCGAGCGTGCGGACATCGCCGCCCACCTGCACGACTCCGTGCTCCAGAGCCTCGCCCAGATCCAGCGGCGCGCCGATGACCCCGCCGAGGTGGTGCGGGTGGCGCGGGCTCAGGAGCGCGAGCTGCGGCAGTACCTGTTCCATCGCGCCAGCCCCGACGCCGGCAGCCTGCGCGAGCGGATC
>JAUNTT010000049.1 GCA_030538555.1 Micrococcus sp. | reverse complement strand
CCCCACCACGCTCCACCAGCCCCTCCACTTCCCTCCCCACCACGCCCCACGAGGGGTCCTTTCGGCAGCTCGAGAGGCCCTCCGACATGGCTGCCGGCTGCCCAGCCGATCGCGAGCGCACCTCGCCCCGACCCCACGAGATCCGCATGAACACGCCACTTCCGCGCACTCCATCCCCCTCTCACATTCTCGAGTGGTTGGAAAGTGGAGGGGAGTGGGGTAAAGTGGAGGGCATCAGAGAGCAGCGGTGTGGACCATGCCGATGCTGACCGTCTGACCCGGCAGGGGGTGTCCCATGTTCCTGGGCACTCACACGCCGCGACTGGACGAGAAGTATCGACTGATCCTCCCGGCCAAGTTCCGTGAGGAACTGGCAGATGGCCTGGTCCTGACCCGCGGTCAGGAGCGGTGCATCTACGTCTTCTCGGCGCAGGAGTTCGCTCGTGTGCATGAGCAGATGCGGTCGGCGCCGCTGTCCTCGAAGCAGGCAAGGGACTACATCCGTGTGTTCCTGTCCGGCGCCTCTGATGAGACACCGGACAAGCAGGGCCGCATCACCGTCCCCGCCCCCTTGCGGCAGTACGCCGGACTGGAGCGGGAGGTCGCGGTGATCGGCGCGGGAACGCGGGCGGAGATCTGGGACCTCGAGTCCTGGAACGCCTACCTGCAGCAGCAGGAGGAGTCCTTCTCGGAGACCGATGAGGACGTCCTGCCGGGCATCTTCTAGGAGAGCCCACAACTGAACAGCACGTGGAATCCCTGCGTTTGACCTCCAGCCGACGCGTCCACCACCTGACCTGCCTTCCCCTGGGCCAGGCGGCGGGGGCGGACGGATGGGGATCAGGCCCAGGGATTCCGTCGTCTTCACCCACCCGACGCCGCCCACCCCACCCCACCCCACCGCTTCCCCTCCCCGCTCCATCGAGACAGGACACCCCTCATGGACCCAGAGCTGACTCCCGCGCAGCGGCACGTCCCCGTGATGCTGCGGCGGGTCGTGGACCTGATGGACCCTGCCATCGAGGCGGCGCGCGCGGCGGGCCGGACGCCGGTCGTCGTGGACGCCACGCTGGGCATGGGCGGGCACACCGAGGAGATCCTGCGCCGGCACGCAGACGTGCGCGTCGTCGGCATCGACCGTGACCCCCACGCCCTGGAGATGGCGCAGCAGCGGCTCGGAGCGCTCGCCGAGCGACTCGTCGCCTTCCACGGCACCTATGACGAGATCGAGGAGGCCCTCGCCGCCGCCGGCGTCAGCCAGTGCGATGCGGCCCTCTACGACCTGGGCGTCTCCTCTTACCAGCTCGACGCGCGCGAACGCGGCTTCGCCTACTCCTACGACGCCCCGCTGGACATGCGCATGAACACCGACGCCGGCGCCACCGCGGCCGAGCTCGTCGCGCAGCTCGATGAGGCCCAGCTGCGCCGCATCATCCGCCGCTACGGCGAGGAGAAGTTCGCCGGCCCCATCGCGCGGGCCATCGTGCGAGCCCGCCAGGAGGAGGCCATCACGACGACGGCGGCACTCGTCGACGTCATCCGCTCCGCCGTGCCCGTCGCTGCCGGGGCCACGGGCGGCCACCCTGCGAAGCGGACCTTCCAAGCGTTGCGGATCGCCGTGAACGAGGAGCTCGATGTGCTCGACGCCGCCATGCCGGCGATCCTCACGCACCTGCACATCGGCGGGCGGATCGTGGTCATGAGCTACCACTCGCTCGAGGACCGGATCACGAAGCGCCATCTGAGCGCGTGGGCCACGGCAACGACGCCGCCCGGCTTCCCCGTGGTCCTGGAGGAGCATGAGCCCGTGCTGAAGATGCTCACCCGTGGCACGGAGAAACCGACTTCCGAAGAAATCGCTGAAAACCCTCGCGCCTCCTCGGTAAAGGTGCGTGCGGCTGAGAAGATCAGGACCGCAAGGAGTACATCGTGAGCGCCGTGGAGGAAGACCGGATGGCTACACAGGCAGTGGCACAGCACGACGCCCAGCAGGACGTCGGGCTGGGCGAGGTGCAGGTCCACCGCGCCCGCACTCCGCTGTCGGTGGTCCCCGCGCCGCTGCCGCGCACCGGGCGCGGCATGATCGTGCTTGCCCTGGGCATCCTCGTGATGGCCCTCTCCCTCGTCCTGCTCGTGAACATCGCCGTGTCCAACCGTCAGTTCCAGATGCTGGAACTGCGGCAGACCCAGGCGGAGCTGAACGAGGCCAATCAGCTGCTGTCCCAGCGCCTGGGCTACCTGGAGGCCCCGCAGAACCTCGCCGCGCGCGCCGGCGCCCTGGGCATGGTCGCCCCCGCCGGCACCGCCGCGATCGACGTCGCCGAAGGCACCGTCTCTGGCCAGGCTGCCGCGGCACCCGAGGGTTCGCTCACCGCCACCTTCGTTGCGCCCCCGGCCATGATCGACCGTCCTGTGGGTCAGGAGGCACTCGAGGGCGATGCCCTGCCCGCCGGTCGCATCGCCGGACCCGAGCAGATCGATCCGGCGGCCGCGCAGGCCGCCGCCGAGCGCGCCGCAGCCGAGGAGTCCGAGGCTGGCGCGGATGCCGCCTCCGACGCCGCCCCCGCTGCGGACGCCGCACCGGCCGCCGACGATGCTGTCGCCACCGACGACGCGGCCGCGTCGAGCGACGCCGCCCCGGCCGAGGAGGCCGCCGGCACAGCGGAGCCTATCGAGTCCGGCTCCGACTGATGACCAGCCGTCCTGCCGATCCCGCATCGGCCGGCGGCGCACTCCGCGTTGCCGGTCAGCAGCGCTCGCGCATCCTGATCGTCGTGTGCCTGGTCCTGCTGACCATGTTGGGCCTGCGCCTGCTCTACGTGCAGGGCATCGACCCCACGGGCCAGGCCACGGCCGCGATGGCGGAGCGGCTGCGCACCCAGGCGCTCAAGCCGGAGCGCGGCTCGATCCTGGACCGGGACGGCGTCGTGCTCGCCACCTCGGTGCGCCGTTACGACCTCGTGGTGGACCAGCGCCTGGTCAAGGACCAGACCGTGGTGAACCGGCAGACCGGTGAGTTGACCGAGACCATTGAGGTCCAGCCCATGATCGCGCAGCTCTCCACGATCCTCGCCGTGCCCGAGGACGAGCTGACTCAGCGGATGACGGGCGAGCGCGCCTACGCCGTCGTCTCCCGCTCCGTGACGCCCCAGGTGCGCGATCTGGCCCTCGAGATCGGGATCCCCGGGCTGCTCGCCGAGCCCGTCGACCGTCGGCTCTACCCCAACGGGGCCGTGGCTGGCTCCGTGCTCGGCTTCCTCTCCGCCGACGGCCAGCCGCGGGAGGGCATCGAGGTCTCGCAGAACGAGATTCTGCGCGGCAAGCCCGGCAGTCGCCGGTACGAGGTCTCCGCCACCGGTGTGCGCATCCCCAACGCCACCTACGACGAGACCCCCGCCCAGGACGGCTCCGACCTGCGCCTCACGCTGGACATGGACGCCCAGTGGTACGCCCAGGAGCTCATTGCCGCCAAGGCCGCCGAGTTCCAGGCCGAGTGGGCCAACATCGTGGTGCTGGACGCCAAGACCGGCGACATCCTCGTCATGGCCGACTCCACCACCGTGGACCCGGCGGACCCGGCGGCCACCGATCAGATGTTCTGGCGCCCCACGGCCCTCACGCAGGCCTTCGAACCCGGCTCCACGGGCAAGGCTCTGACCATGGCGGCCAGCCTGGACGCCTCGAACATCACACCGCTGTCCGAGTACACGGTGCCCAGCCGTGAGGAGTTCAACGGGCAGGTCATCAACGACGCCAGCCCCCACCCCACCTATGACATGACCGTGGCCGGCATCTTCGCCCGCTCCTACAACGTGGGCACCATCAAGGTCTCCGAGGAGATCACCCGGCAACAGCGCTATGACTACATGCGCGCCTTCGGCATCGGCTCGCCCATCCGTCTCGGCATGCCGTACGAGCCCGGCGGCACCCTCGTGGACCCGGCCCAGTGGGACAACCGTCAGGCGCTGACCACCACCTTCGGCCAGGGCTACACCCAGACCACCCTGCATACCGCGCAGATGTACCAGGCCATGGCCAACGGCGGGGTCCTTCAGCCGGCTCGCCTCATCGACGCGACCATCGACGCCTCCGGTGCCGAGCACCGGTGGGAGTCCGGCGAGCCCCGTCAGGTGATCGGGGCGGACACGGCGGACGAGATGCTGCGAATGATGGAGACCGTGGTCACCGAGGGCACCAGCAAGAACGCCGCCCTCGAGGGCTACCGGGTGGGCGGCAAGTCCTCGACCGCCCAGGCCGCCGGTCCCTCGGGCCGCTACGACGGCTTCAACATCGGCTTCACCGGGGTGGCCCCCCTCGACGATCCCCGCTACGTGGTCTCGGTGTCCATGCACCGCCCGGCGCTGAGCTACGCGGGCGCCAGCCTCGACGCCACGGCCGCCGACATCCTGAGCTTCCTCCTGCGCCAGGACAACGTGCCCGCCTCCGACGCCGAGCCGGAAGACTACCCTGTGTTCACCGAGGACCCGCAGGATCGACCATGGTGACTCACTCCGCCGACGCCGGGCTCCTGGCCCGCTCCGCCGCCCCCGCACAGCAAGGATTCCGCCGATGACCGAGACGACACCGGCCCGGCTCAGCCCGGCCGAGCAGGATCGCGCCTTCCGGCCCGCGGCGACCGCCGGCCTGGAGATCGGCGCGCTGCAGGAGACCCTGCGTCAGGCTGGCATCGAGGCGGAACTGCGCGGCGAGGCCGCGACCATCGTGCGCGGCGCGTGCCTGGACTCGCGCGTCGTGCAACCGGGGGATCTCTACATCGCCCTGCCCGGCGCCCGCGCTCACGGTGCGCAGTTCGCCGAGGCGGCGGTGCAGGCCGGCGCCCACGCCGTGCTCACCGACGCCCAGGGCCTCGCACTGCTGGCCGAGGCGGGCATCGAGCTGCCGGTCCTCGTGGTGCCCGTGGTGCGCACGGCCGCCGGCGTGGCCGCCGCGGGCGTCTACGGTCACGGTCTCGACGCCGGCCCCACACTGCTCGGCGTCACCGGCACCAACGGCAAGACCACCACGACCTTCCTCCTGGCCGCCCTACTCGAGGCTCTGGGCCAGCGCACCGGGGTCATCGGCACGATCCTCACGCGCGCCGGGCAGCGCACCGTGCCCTCGTCGCTGACCACGCCCGAGTCCACGCAGCTGCACGCCCTCATGGCGCTCATGCGCGAAGAGCAGGTGCGCACGGTGGCCATGGAGGTCTCCTCTCACGCTGTGTCTTTTGAGCGGATCTCCGGGCTGCGCTACGCCGTCGCCGGCTTCACGAATCTCACGCAGGACCATCTCGACCTCCACGGCTCGATGCAGGAGTACTTCGACGCCAAGGCGGCCCTGTTCGCCGCGCAGTGCTGCGAGCACGCCGTGATCGTGCTCGACGGCGGCGAGGGACCCGAGTGGGGCCAGCGCATGGCCGCCGCCGTCACGGGGGCCTGCACCACGCTCTCGCTCGGCCCCGCCGCACCGGCGGGGGCGGTCGAGCCCGGCACCGCCGACTGGACGATCACCGAGCTGACCCCGGACGGCCTGGGGCACCGCTTCACGCTTACCCACGCGGCCACGGGCACCGCACTGCGAGCCTCGGTGGGTCTGCCCGGTGGCTTCAACGTGGCCAATGCCGCGCTGGCGGTGCTCATGGTCCTGACCTCACTGACGGGCAGCCTGGCCGAGCGCGTGGCCACCCTCGCGGCCGTCGTCGATGTGCCCGCCGGCGAGGGTCCACTGGCCGCCGCCGTTCCAGGACGCATGGAAGTGGTCTCCCGCGCCCCCGATGGCGTCGTGGACTTCGCCCACAACCCCGACGGCATGGTGCAGTCGCTCACCGCCCTGAGCGCCGCCCGCCGCGCCGCCGGGCGCCAGGGACGCACCGTGCTGGTCTTCGGCGCCACCGGCGACCGCGACGCCAGCAAGCGCGCGCTGATGGGACGCATCGCCGTGGAACACGCGGACGTCGTCATCGTCAGCGACGACGATCCGCACTCCGAGGATCCGGCGAGCATTCGCGCCGCTGTCCTGGAGGGCGCGCGCGCCGCCGCCCTCGCCGCCGCCGAGCAGGGTCGCCACGTGGAGGTGCGCGAGTCCGCGCCGCGCGCCGACGCCATTCGGTTGGCCGTCGAGCTCGCGGACGAGCAGGACACCATTCTGCTCGCCGGGCGCGGCCATGAGACCGCCCAGGACTTCAACGGCAGACGGGTGGAGATCGACGACCGCGTGGAGCTGCGCGCCGCGCTCGCCACACGCCGCGCGCCCCAGTTCTTCACCGACCTCTCACAGCCCGGACGGTAAGGTCAGCTTCGACATGATCGCACTCACAGCCGCCGACATCGCCCTGGTCACCGGGGGACACGTGACGTCCACCCTGGACCCCACGACCGTCTTCCGCGCGGTCACCACCGACTCGCGCGAGGTCGGTGGCGCGACGGCGCCGCTGTACGTGGCCAAGCCCGGCGAGCACGCCGATGGTCACGACTTCATCGATGCCGCCCTGGCTGCCGGAGCACCCGGCGTCCTGGCCGAGCGCGAGACCCACGATCCTGCATCGCACGCACCCCACCCGGCCGTGATCGTCCCCGACGCGGTGCTGGCGATGGGGGCGCTGGCCCGCGAGGTCGTGCGGCGCATCCGCGAGCATTCGCCCACCACCGTGATCGGCATCACCGGCTCGGCCGGCAAGACCACCACCAAGGACCTGCTCGCCGCGATTCTGGCGACCCAGGGGCCCACGGTGGCGCCGATCGGCTCCTTCAACGGCGAGGTCGGTGTGCCGCTGACGGTGTTCCGCGCCGAGCTTCAGACCCGGTACCTCGTGGTGGAGATGGGCGCGGACGGAGTCGGGAACATCGCCTATCTGTGCGACATGGTCGCGCCGGACATCGGCGTCGTGCTTATGGTGGGCACCGCGCATGCCGGCAGCTTCGGCGGGGTGGAGAACATCGCCGCCACGAAGGGCGAGCTCGTCGAGGCCCTCGGCCCCGAGGGCGTGGCCATCCTCAACCGTGACGATGCGCGCGTCACCGCCATGGCGCAGCGCACCTCGGCTCGGGTGTGCTGGTTCAGCACCGATGACGACACCGCCGAGCTCATCGCCGACGACGTCCGCGCCGGCACCGCCAGCCAGGTCGCGCTGGCCCGCGGGCTGCACACCGACGACGACGGCCGCCCCGCCTTCGAGCTCGTGCTGGGCACCGACACGCACGCCGCGGGCCTGCCCGTGCAGTCCGGGCTGACCGGGGTGCACCACGCCGCCAATGCGGTGGCCGCCGCCGCGGCCGCATCTGCCGCCGGCGTGGATCCGCAGACCATCGCCCGCGTCCTCGAGGGCCTGGGCCCCACCAGCCGCTTCCGCATGGAGCGCACCGAGCGCGCCGACGGTGTGAGCATCATCAATGACGCCTACAACGCCAACCCCGAGTCCATGCGCGCCGCGCTGAAGACGCTCGCCACCCTCGGACGCGCCACGGGTCGGCGCACGTGGGCCGTGCTGGGTGAGATGCTCGAGCTCGGCGACGCCCACATCCGCGAGCACACCCTCGTGGGGGAGACGGTGGTGCGCCTGAACATCGCTCAGCTGCTCGTCGTCGGAGCCGGCGCACGCGCCCTCTACATCGGCGCCCTCAATGAGGGCAGCTGGGGGGAGGAGGCGCACTTCGCCGCCGACGTCGCCGAGGCCGAGGCCTTCCTCGCCGAGCACCTGGAACCCGGCGACATCGTCCTGGTCAAGTCCTCGAACGGTGCGGGACTGGCACAGTTGGGTGAACGGGTGGCCACCGTCGTGGACTCCAGCCCAGCAGGATCCCATCAGAAGGAGGACCGCGCGTGATCGGTCTGCTCATCGGCGGCGTGCTGGGACTGGTCTTCACGGCCGTCGGCACGCCCCTGTTCATCCGGTACCTCGTCAAGAAGGGCTACGGGCAGTTCGTTCGCGACGATGGCCCCACCACGCACAAGACCAAGCGCGGCACCCCCACCATGGGCGGTGCAGTGTTCGTGGCCGCCCTCGTGGTGGTCTACTTCCTGACCCACGGCATCCTGGCGCTGCTCAACGTCGGGACCGCGGGTCCCACGGCCTCCGGCATGCTCCTGCTGCTGCTCACCGTGGGCATGGCCTTCGTCGGGTTCATCGACGACGTCACCAAGATCACGAAGAAGCAGTCGCTCGGGCTGTCTCCGCGGGCCAAGATCATCTGGCAGGGTTCCATCGGCACGCTCTTCGCGGTGCTCGCCCTGAACTTCCCCAACGCGGACGGGCACACCCCCGCCTCGAGCGCAATCTCCTTCGTGCGCGACATTCCGTGGCTGGACCTCGCCTTCGCCGGTCCCGTGGTCATGTACCTGCTGGTCATCCTGTGGTCGAATCTCATCACCACGGCCACGACCAACGCGGTCAATCTCACCGATGGCCTCGACGGCCTCGCCACGGGTGCCACCGCCATGGTCACCGGCGCCTACGTGCTGCTCACCATGTTCCAGGCGAATCAGCAGTGCGGCTCCGTCACCGGCCCCGCCTGCTACGAGGTCCGCGACCCCATGGACCTGGCCCTGCTTGCCGCGATCCTCACCGGCGCCCTGCTCGGCTTCCTGTGGTGGAACACCTCTCCGGCCAAGATCTTCATGGGAGACACCGGCTCCCTGGCCCTCGGTGGCGCCCTGGCCGGCTTCGCCATCCTCTCGCGCACCGAGATGCTCGTCATCCTGCTGGCCGGACTCATGGTGGCGATCACCGTGTCCGTGATCCTGCAGGTCGGCTACTTCAAGCTCAGCGGCGGCAAGCGCATCTTCCTCATGGCTCCGCTGCAGCACCACTTCGAGCTCAAAGGCTGGGCCGAGGTGACCGTTGTCGTCCGTTTCTGGCTCATCTCCCTGATCTGCGTCACCGCGGGCCTGGCCGTGTTCTACTCCGAGTGGATCCTGGTGCAGGGCGGTCTGCAGGGGGTCACCCCGTGAGCGCCGCGCTGAGCCCGGTCATGGCGCCGATCGCGGACACCCCGCGCGTGGCGGAGCTGACGTCCTGGCATGCCCAGGGCTGGAACGGGCTGCGCGTGGCGGTCACGGGGCTTGGCGTCACCGGATTCTCCGTCGCGGACACGCTGGCCGAGCTCGGCGCCCGCGTCGTCGTCGTGGACTCTCAGGACTCTGCCGAGAACCAGGCACGTGCCGAGACCCTGCGCCTCGTGGGCGTGCTGGACGTCGTCCTCGACGCCGCCGCCACCACCGAGCTCCCGCAGATTGAGGGCGAGAATCCCGACGTCGTCGTCACGAGTCCGGGATGGCGGCCCGATCAGCCCCTGCTCATGGCCGCCCACGCCGCCGGCATCCCCATCTGGTCGGACATCGAGCTGGCGTGGCGGGTTCGTGACAAGGTCCGCGCCGCCGACTGGGTGTGCCTGACCGGGACCAACGGCAAGACCACGACCGTCACCATGGTCGAGGCCATCCTGCGCGCCGATGGCCGCCGCGCCGCCGCCGTCGGCAATGTGGGCGTTCCCGTGCTCGACGCCGTGCGGGATCCCGAGGGCTTTGACACGCTCGCTCTCGAGCTCTCCAGCTTCCAGCTGCACTGGACCCACTCGATGGCCCCGGCCGCCTCCGCCGTGCTCAACCTCGCCGACGATCACGTGGACTGGCACGGCAGCGCGGCGGAGTACGTGCGCGCCAAGGGCAAGATCTACGCGCGCACCCGCCTGGCCTGCATCTTCAATGAGGACGAGCCCGCCACGCGCCGGCTCGTGGAACACGCGGACGTGCAGGAAGGCTGCCGCGCCGTCTCCTTCTCCACCGACACCCCAGGACTGTCCACCGTGGGCCTCGTCGACTCGATCCTCGTGGACCGCGCCTTCACCGAGAACCGCCGCACCGAGGCGATTGCGCTGGCCGAGCGCTCCGACCTCGGGGCGCTGGCTCCGAAGCACACCGTGGCCAACGCCACCGCCGCCGCCGCCCTCACACGGGCCGTGGGCGTGAGCCCGGAGGCCGTCCGCGAGGGACTGCGCTCCTACGATCGCGGCGAGCACCGCATTCAGCTCGTGGCCACCTCACGCGATGTCATGTGGATCAATGACACCAAGGCCACCAACCCCCACGCGGCCGATGCCTCGCTGGCCGCCTTCAGCTCGATCGTGTGGATCGCCGGCGGCCTGCCCAAGGGGGTCACCTACGACGAGCTGGTGCGCACCCACGCCGGGCGACTGCGCTGCGTGCTGGTCATCGGTGTGGACTCCGCCGAGCTGCTCGCCGCCCTGGCCGAGCATGCTCCCGACGTGCCCGTGCACCGCATCCTCACCGACGCGCACGGCCACGGCTCCACCGACGGCCATGCGGTGATGCGCGAGGCCGTCGCCGAGGCCGACCGCCAGGCGCAGCCCGGCGACGTCGTCCTGCTGGCCCCCGCCGCCGCCTCCATGGACCAGTTCACCTCCTACGGCGATCGCGGCCACGCCTTCATGGACGCCGTGGCGGACGTGATGCGCGAGCACGCCTGGCCCACGCAAGGTGCGGGGGAGTCGGGCGCGGAGGAGTCGGGTACCGATACCGCGGGAGCCGACTCGCCGTGAGCACCGACGACGTGCACACCGCCACGCCAGCCCGCACCGGCTCGCGGCTGCGTCGCTCGGTGAGCTCGGCCTTCGCCGCACTCGAGAGCCGACGCATGCTCGACCTGTCGATCGTGCTCATCGCGGGCTCGGCGCTCGTGCTCACCGTCACCGGTCTGGTCACGGTCCTCTCGGCCTCCTCGATCGAGGGCGTCGGCTCGATCGCCAATCCCTTCAGCCTCTTCCTGCGTCAGGCCGTGTGGGCCGTCAGCGGGCTCGCCCTGATGGTGGTGCTCGCGATGGTGCCCGTGCGCTGGCTGAAACGGCTTGCCCTGCCCGCCATCCTCCTGGCCATTGCGCTGCTCGCGCTCGTCGCGTTCACCCCGCTCGGCGTCTCCGTCGGCGGCAACCGCAACTGGATCCGCATCGCCGGGTTCCAGGCCCAGCCCTCGGAGGCGGCCAAGCTGGCGCTGGCGCTGTGGGGCGGCTGGGTCCTCGGGCGCAAGGGGCGGCTGGTCTCGCAGGTCTCGCATGCCATCGTCCCCGTGATCTTCCCCGTGGGCGTGGTGATCCTGGGTCTGATCATGTGGGGCCGCGACCTCGGCACCGCCCTGATCATCCTGATTATTCTCGGCGCGATGCTCTTCGTGGCGGGCACCCACCGCATGGTCTTCATGGTCAGCGCGGCCATCGGCGTCATCGGCGTCGTGGGACTGAGCCTGACCGCGGCCCATCGCCTGGCCCGCGTGCAGGCGTGGACCCTGATCCGCCGCGACAACGAGGTGTGCACTCGCTTCGACTTCGACCCCTGCTTCCAGCCGGACCACGGGCTCTACGCGCTGGCCTCCGGCGGGTGGTGGGGCCTGGGCCCGGGCCAGTCGCGGCAGAAGTGGAGCTATATCCCCGAGGCGGAGAACGACTTCATCTTCACCATCCTCGGTGAGGAGATGGGCCTGCTCGGCACGACCTTCGTCATCCTGCTCTTCGCCGCCCTGGCGATCGGCATGTACCGCGTGGCCGCCCAGACCTCCAGCACCTTCATCCGGGTCACCACGTGGGGCATCATCGCGTGGTTCATCGGTCAGGCGTTCCTCAACATCGCCATGGTCTCCGGGCTGCTCCCGGTGGTCGGCGTGCCCCTGCCGTTCATCTCCTACGGCGGTTCGGCGCTGACCCTGTCCCTGGCCGCCGTGGGCGTGGTCCTCGCCTTCGCGCGGCACGAGCGCGCCGTCGCGCGGCAGGCCGCCCGTGCGCCGGTGACCGTCGTCGCCAGCGCCCCCGTCCCTGCCCGTGCGGCAGCCCCCGCCCCCGCCCGCCGATGAGTCACCTGCCAGGAGTGCACCCATGACCGAGACCGCGCCGACCTCCGAGCCCGTGCACGTCGTCCTTGCCGGCGGCGGGACGGCGGGCCACATCTCGCCGATGCTCGCGATCGCGCGGGCCCTGCAGGCGAGTCCGCGGCCGGTCGTGTGCACCATGGTCGGCACCGCCACGGGCATGGAGACCCGCCTGGTCCCTCAGGCTGGCTTCGAGCTGGACACCATCGCCCGCGTGCCGTTCCCGCGCCGTCCCGACGCCGCCGCCCTGCGTTTCCCGGGACGGTTCGTCGGCTCGCTGCGCGAGGCCGGTGAGATCCTACGCCGCCGCCGCGCCGACGTGCTGGTCGGCGTCGGGGGCTATGTCTCCACCCCCATGTACCTGGCCGCCCGCCGCCAGGGCATCCCCGTGGTGGTGCACGAGGCCAACGCCCGGCCGGGCATGGCCAACCGGGTGGGAGCCCGGTTCGCCGCGCACAGCGCGGTCGCCCTGCCGGAGACGCCGCTGCGCGGGGCCGTGCATGTCGGCATGCCGATGCGCGAGGAGATCGCGACCCTGGACCGGGCCGCAGCCCGCGAGTCGGCGCGCGCCGAGCTGGGCCTCGACCCGCACCGCGCCACGCTCGTGGTGACGGGCGGCAGCTCGGGGGCGCTGGCCGTCAACCGCACCGTGGCGGCTGTCCTCGATGACCTGCTCGGGGCGAGACTGCAGGTCCTGCACCTCACCGGGCGCGGCAAGCCCGTCGTGGACGCCCAGGGGGCGCTCGTTCAGCGGGCCGGCTACCACCAGCGCGAGTACATCGACGGCATGGAGCTGGCCTACGCCGCGGCCGATCTGCTCGTGGCACGCTCGGGCGCGGGCACCGTGTGTGAGGTGGCCGCCGTCGGGGTGCCCGCGGTCTTCGTGCCGCTGCCGATCGGCAACGGGGAGCAGGCGCTGAACGCCAGCACCCTGGTCTCGGCCGGCGGCGCCCTGCTGGTGCGCGACGATGCCTTCAGCCCGGAGTGGGTGCGCCGCGAGCTGCTGCCGCTGGCCACCGATCCGCAGCGCCTGCGCGCCATGGGGGAGGCCTCCGCCGCCCACGGGGTGCGCGACGCCGCCCAGCGCATGGCCGAACTGACCCTCGACGCTGCCTCTCGGAAGGACACCCGCGCATGAGCACCACCCCCGCCCCGCAGCACCACGAGGGCCGCGTCCATTTCCTTGGCATCGGCGGCGTCGGCGTGTCCGGCGTCGCGCGCATCCTGCTGGACCAGGGCGTGGCCGTCTCCGGCACCGACGCCAAGGACCTGCCCGTCATGCACGCCCTGGCCGCATCCGGGGCGCGGATCACGGTGGGCTACCGCGCCGAAAACGTCGGTGAGGACGTCACCACCGTGATCGCTTCCTCGATCGCCGGACCGGGCAACTCCGAGTACGACGCCGCCGCGGCCCGCGGACTGCGCATGCTCCACCGCTCTGAGGGTCTCGCGCTGGCCATGCAGGGCCGCCGCGTGCTGGCGGTGGCCGGCACCCACGGCAAGACCACGACGTCGTCCATGGCGGCCATGGCGTTCTCCCACGCCGGCTGGGACCCGACCTTTGCCGTCGGCGCCGCCGTGGCCGGTCTGGGCACCAACGCCGCCCACGGGACGGGGGAGTGGTTCGTGGCCGAGGCGGATGAATCCGATGGCACCTTGGTGAACTACCCCACCGAGATCGCGATCGTCACCACCGTCGAGGCCGACCACCTCGATCACTACGGCACCGAAGAGGCCGTCCACGAGGTGTTTCGCACCTTCACCGCCCAGCTGCCCGGGCACGGCGCGCTCGTCGCATGCGCCGATGATCCCGGGGCCCGTGCGCTCGCTCAGTGGGCTCGGGAGCATGCGGACGCCCGCGTGCTGACCTACGGCACGTCCGCCACGGGGGAGGAGCAGCCGGACCTGCTCGTGCACGACCTCGAGGTCGAGACGCACGCTGGCGGCGTGGGACAGCGCGGCATCGCCACCATCTCCGCCGCCAGTGGCCTGGCCGAGGGGGGCAGCGTGGAGCTGCGGCTGCGCCTGCCCGGCACCCACAATGCGCTCAATGCCGCCGCCGTGCTGCTCGCGGCCGTCGCCGCCGGGATGCAGCCGGAGGCGGCCGCGCGCGGGCTCGAGGCCTTCACCGGCACGGCGCGCCGCTTCGAGCTGCGCGGCACGGGACGCGGAGTGACCGTCTTCGACGACTACGCCCACCACCCCACCGAGGTCGCCGCCGCGGTCTCCGCCGCGCGCGCCGTGGCCGGGTCCGCGCGCGTGCACGTGCTGTTCCAGCCGCACCTGTTCTCCCGCACCCGGGACTTCGCCGCAGAATTCGCCTCGGCCCTGTCCGGTGCGGACACCGTGCGCGTGCTCGAGGTCTACGCGGCGCGGGAGGAGCCCATGGAGGGTGTGGATGCGTCCCTGATCAGCCGCCAGCTCACCACCGAGGCGGAACAGGATCGCACGGTGGTGACCGACCCCCGGCACGCCGTGGCTGATCTCGCCGAGCTGGCCACGCCCGGCGATGTCATCGTCACCATGGGTGCCGGCGATGTGACCGCCTACGGGCCCGAGATCGTCGCTGCGCTCAACGCCCCCGCCGCCTCGTGAGCACCGAGGCATCGTCGGCCGGCGGATCGCGGGTCATCGAGTTCCCGCGGCCGCCGCGCCCTCGGCGTCGCTGGCTGCGCTGGGTCGCCGCGGCGTTGGTCGTCGCGGGCCTGATCGGCGTCGGGGCCGTGCTCTACTTCTCTTCCGTGCTGGCGGTGGACCGTGTGAGCGTCTCCGGCACGCGTGTGGTGCCCCAGGACCAGGTGGAGCAGCGACTCGAGGCGTTGCATGGCATCCCGTTGCCCCAGGTGGGCCAGGGTCGCGTGGAGCAGGCGTTGGCCGGGGTGCCGGGCATCGACCGGGTCTCCGTGCTCGCCGCGCCGCCCACCGGACTGGATGTGCAGATCACCGAGTATGAGGCGGTGGGCCGCGCCGGGGATGCCGAGCGCCCCGATGTGCTCATGGCCGATGGCTCCATCGTGACCGCGGTGCCGGAGCAGCGCCTGGAGGAGTCCGATGTCGTGGCTCTCGATCAGCGCGTCACCGCGGCCCAGCCCGCCGTCCGGATGGCCGTGGCGGACACCATCACGCGACTCACGCCGGAGGTCCGTGACGCGGTGGCCGAGGTGTCCGCGCGCAGCTCCACCGACATTCGCCTCACGCTGGTGGACGGCGAGGTCGTCCTCTGGGGCGACGCACACGAGGCCGAACTCAAGGCCGGCGTCCTCGCCACGCTCGTGCAGACCGACGGCGCGCTCGACGGCGTCACCGAGATTGACGTCTCGGTGCCCGAGCGACCGGTGACGCGCTGAGTCCCCGTGATTCACAGGTTTCAACTCGAGCGTGAACCTGAAGGTTTCGTGAGCCGGATCGGCAGGCCTCAGACTCGGCCGCCACGGTCACTGCAGGCTGGAAGATTGACGTGAAGGTTGAGATTCAACGCGGCGAGACCCGTCATTCTGCGGCACAGGGCTTTGCGCGGGTGCCGCCTCGGGCAGTACGGTGGGCGGTGACTCGGACCCGCGCACACGGTCCGGGGCACCCATCGCCCCCAGGGCTCAACACCAGGTTGAAGCTCGCGGCGCGGAGGGGAATCCGGCCGCAGGCCGATCCCACCAGGGTGGCCCCCGTGCGTGTCGCGGTCCCGACAGACCCATTGCCTCTCCAGCTTCCACTCAGCATGTAAGGGACGTACACACCGTGGCTGCACCTCAGAACTACCTGGCCGTCATCAAGGTCGTCGGCATCGGCGGCGGCGGCGTGAATGCCGTGAACCGCATGATCGACGTGGGCCTGCGCGGGGTGGAGTTCATCGCGATCAACACCGACGCCCAGGCACTGCTCATGTCGGATGCCGACGTCAAGCTCGACGTGGGCCGTGAGCTCACCCGCGGTCTGGGCGCCGGCGCCAACCCCGAGGTGGGCCGTCAGGCCGCCGAGGATCACTCGGAGGACATCGAAGAGGTGCTGCGCGGCGCAGACATGGTCTTCGTGACCGCCGGCGAGGGCGGCGGCACCGGCACCGGCGGCGCGCCCGTGGTGGCCCGCATCGCCCGCTCGCTCGGCGCCCTGACCATCGGTGTGGTCACTCGCCCCTTCACCTTTGAGGGTCGCCGTCGCGCCAGCTCGGCCGAGAACGGCATCGACGCCCTGCGCGACGAGGTCGACACCCTCATCGTGATCCCGAACGACCGCCTGCTCTCGATCTCCGATCGCAACGTGTCCGTCATGGACGCGTTCCGCCAGGCCGATCAGGTTCTGCTCTCGGGTGTCCAGGGCATCACCGACCTCATCACCACCCCGGGCCTGATCAACCTCGACTTCGCCGACGTGAAGTCCGTGATGCAGGGCGCCGGTTCGGCCCTGATGGGCATCGGTCACGCCCAGGGCGACGACCGCGCGGTCAAGGCTGCCGAGCTGGCGATCGCCTCGCCGCTGCTCGAGGCCTCGATCGACGGCGCCCATGGGGTCCTGCTGTCCATCCAGGGTGGCTCGGACCTGGGCCTGTTCGAGATCAACGAGGCCGCACGTCTGGTCCAGGAGGTCGCCCACCCGGAGGCCAACATCATCTTCGGCGCCGTGATCGACGATGCCCTCGGCGACGAGGTCCGCGTGACCGTCATCGCCGCCGGGTTCGACACCGTGGACGTCACCTCTGCTCCGGCCCAGCATCACCAGGCGGCGCCGCAGCAGCGCTCCGCCGCATCCGGCGGCCAGGGCGGCCAGGGTAGCCAGAGCCCGGCCTCGTCCGGCGCTGCCGCCCAGGGCGGTCACGCCCAGCAAGGTGGTCAGGCCGCGGGCTCGCAGGGCCAGGGCTCGGAGCGTCCCTCCGTCCCGGGCACGATGCCGCTGAACCAGAACTCCGGCCTCACCACCGCGGCCCCGGCCGCCGGTGCCGCCGCGGGCGCCGGCTCCGCTCGTCCGACGCAGCCCCCGGCGCAGGAGCTGCCCACCGTGGTCGAGCCCGATCTGGGCTCGGGCTCGAACGATCTGGACGTCCCCGACTTCCTCAAGTGAGGACTCGGTGACCAGCAACACCACCAGGCGGGAGGACACTGCGGTGTCCTCCCCCCTCCAGGTCGAGTCCCACCCCCCC
>JAUNTT010000048.1:15198-17187 GCA_030538555.1 Micrococcus sp. | reverse complement strand
CGAGGCATCGGCGACCGGTGCCGCGGGCGCCGGTGCAGCTGGGGCCGGGGCTGCCGTGCTGGGCAGCCAGGCCACCACACAGAAGGTCTCGGAGCCCGGTGTTGCCGGCGGCTCCGGTGTGGCCGTGGATCAGGCCCCGGTGTCCGCGGGTGGTGAGCAGGACGGCGGGCAGGCCCCGGTGGCCGACGCGTCCGGCGAGGCCGCGCACGCCGCCCACGCTCACTCAGACGCGTCCGACGCGGCGCACACCGCCGAGCACGAGCGGTCCTCCGCCGATGACGCCGCCGCGCCGGTGCCGGCCGGCTACGAGGCCACGGGTGTTCCCGGCTTCGCGGCTCCCGTCCCGGACGAGGTGCGCGAGCGCGTCGAGCGCGAGCGTGCCGCCGAGGAGGCCGCCGAGGCAGCTGGCAATCGCGAGGTCTCGGTCAACGAGGCCCGCGACGCGATGGGTCGCGACACCCACACCGAGCACCGTGATGAGGATGTTCAGGACTCTGAGGGCGAGGAGGAGCTGATCGTCCCCGCCGCGCAGCAGTCCACCTCCGTTCCGGGCACGGTGCCGCTGGCCGGGACGCCGGAGTTCGAGGAGATGGAGCGCGAGCGCGAGGCCGCCGAGAGCGGCCCCGAAGCCGAGGAGCGTCGCCAGGAGGCCGAGCAGGCCGAGCGGGACCGTGCCGAGACCATTGAAGCCGGTCGCCGCAGCGCCGCCGAGGCTACGGGCGAGGACGCCTCCCACGACGAGGACGAGGAGCTCATCGTCCCCGCCGGGCACCAGGCCACGGACATTCCCGGCACCGCGCCCCTGGCCGGCACCCCCGAGGCCGAGCAGCTGCAGGCCGCCGGTGACGGCGAGCAGGGCGCCACCGATGCTCGGGACTCGGCGCCTCACGACGCTGCCGAGGACCGCGACGCCGATCACGTCGACCTCGACGCGGAGGAAGTCAACTTCGGCACCGCACAGGACGACGACGCGCACATCGCCGAGGCCGACATCGACTACCCGCAGGTCAGCGTGGTGCCGATCGAGGATGCCGAGCATGCAGGCACGCACAGCAGCGCCGACGCGGCCCCGGCCGCCGACTCCGGCGACGAGTGGGTCGCGATCGAGGACGGGGGCGCGGACCAGGCCGCGGCCTTCCAGGGCGACGTCCGTTCGGCCGGTGCCACCGACGCCCCACAGGTGGACAAGCTGGCTCGCGCCCAGGAGGCCCGCTGGTCCTGACCAGCAGAGCCCGCACGCACCGCGGCCCCGCACTCACCATGAGTGCGGGGCCGCGGTGTGCCAGGAGGCGGTCGCTCGGCGCCGGTGAGCACCGGAGCCGAGTGAGCGCCGTCGGGCGTCAGGCACGGGGCCTCAGGCGCCCGGGATGTCGTCGCCCTTGCCGGCGCGCACAGCGTCCTGGATGCGCGAGCCGATCTCGGCATCCACGTTCTTCCAGTACTCCAGTGCGGCCGAGAGCACGGGCTCCACCACGCCGTCCAGGGCACCGGCCACGGTCTTCACGAACTCCTCGCGCTCGGCGTCGTCGAACACCTCGCGGACCAGCAGACCGGCCTGGCCGAAGTCGTCGTCATCGCTGCGGAGGGTTTGGGAGACCCGGACCAGCTCCCCGTCGGACTCCCACGAGGTCTCCACCGGGCCGGTCTCATCCGACCACGAGTCACCGAACGAGTTCGGCGCGTAGGTGCGGCGATCCCCGGTGTGGTGGTAGTTCATGGCGCCGTCGAAGTTGTACGAGTGGACCTCGCTCTTCGGGGCGTTGACGGGCAGCTGGGCGAAGTTGGTGCCCACCCGGTACCGGGCGGCGTCGTGGTACGCGAAGGAGCGTGCCAGCAGCATCCGGTCCGGGGACAGGCCGATGCCCGGCACCGTGGAGCCGGGGGAGAAGGCGGCCTGCTCGATCTGCGCGAAGTGGTTCTCGGGATTGCGGTTCAGGGTCATGGTGCCGACCTTGATGCGCGGGTAGTCCTTCTTCGACCAGACCTTGG
>JAUNTT010000048.1:8620-15188 GCA_030538555.1 Micrococcus sp. | reverse complement strand
CAGATCGAAGGGGTTGTACCGGTACGTCTTGGCCTCCTCGTAGGGCATGACCTGGACGTAGAGATCCCACTTCGGGAAGTCGCCATTCTTGATGGACTCGAAGAGGTCCTGGCGGTGAAAGTCGGCGTTCTCGCCGGACATCCGCGTGGCCTCGTCGTTGGTGAAGTTCACGACGTCCTGCTGGGACAGGAAGTGGTACTTCACCCAGAACTTCTCCCCGGCGGCATTGACCCACATGAACGTGTGCGAGCCGTAGCCGTTCATTTCGCGCCACGTCTTGGGCAGACCACGCGGACCCATCAGATAGGTCACCTGGTGGGCGGTCTCCGGGTTGTTGGCCCAGAAGTCCCACTGCATGGTGCCATCGCGCAGACCGGAATCCGGCAGGCGCTTCTGCGAGCGGATGAAGTGGGTGAACTTCATGGGGTCGCGCACGAAGAACACGGGGGTGTTGTTGCCGACGAGGTCATAGTTGCCCTCTTCGGTGTAGAACTTCAGCGAGAAGCCGCGGACATCGCGCCACGTGTCCGGGGAGCCCAGCTCGCCGGCCACGGTGGAGAACCGGGCGAGCATCTCGGTCTTCGCCCCGGGCTGGAACAGCAGCGCCTTCGTGTACTGCGAGACGTCCTCGGTCACCTCGAACTCGCCGAACGCGCCCGAGCCCTTCGCGTGAGGGCGGCGCTCCGGGATGTTCATCCGGTTGAACTGCTGGTGGGTCTCCAGCAGGTGGGTGTCATGCAGGACGATCGGGCCGTCCGGGCCCACCGTCAGAGACTGACGGTCGCTGACGGCCGGCGCACCGTGCTGCGTGGTGGAGCCGGTGGCGTGGGGGGTCTTCTTCTGTGCGGATTCGCTCATGCGAGTTCACTCCTGCCTCGTGCGGGCACCCGCCGCGTTCTGCGCGAGTGACCAGGCACGTCTGTGCCAGGCCTCCACTGTGTCACGCACCCCGGGCATCCCGGCAGGGGTGGTCGCCTGGGCATCGGCTGAGTCTTCGCCGACAACTGCCGGCGTCGTTCCCGACGACGTCCGGTCACTTCCCGACGACGCCTCGCATTCCCGACGACGACAGGCCCGTGATCGGCACCGCATCGGCCCGGCGTCGGCCATACTGAGGAAGACGAGCCCGCCAACCACCGTGAAGGGATCCCGACGTGACTGCCACGCCCGATATCAACACCCTGCCGCTTGCCGACGTCGACCCGGAGATCGCCGCGGCGCTCGCCGATGAGCTGGGCCGCCAGCGCGGGACGCTGGAGATGATCGCCTCGGAGAACTTCGTGCCCCGCGCGATCCTCGAGACGCAGGGCTCCGTGCTGACCAACAAGTACGCGGAGGGCTACCCGGGTCGCCGCTACTACGGTGGCTGCGAGTTCGTGGACGTCGCCGAGAACCTCGCGATCCAGCGCGCCAAGGACCTCTTTGGGGCCGAGCACGCCAACGTCCAGCCGCATGCCGGGGCTCAGGCCAATGTGGCGGTGATGACCGCGCTGATGGACCACGGGGACACCATGATGGGCATGTCCCTGGCGCACGGCGGGCACCTGACACACGGCATGAAGATCAACTTCTCCGGCAAGAACTACAAGATCGCCGCCTATGAGGTGGACCCTCAGACCTACCGGGTGGACATGGACAAGGTCCGCGAGGTCGCCCTCGAGTCCCAGCCCAAGGTGATCGTCGCCGGCTGGTCCGCCTACCCGCGCCAGCTCGACTTCGCCGCGTTCCGCGAGATCGCCAATGAGGTGGGCGCCAAGCTGTGGGTGGACATGGCGCACTTCGCCGGTCTGGTGGCCGCGGGTCTGCACCCCAATCCGGTCCCGCACGCCGACGTCGTCACCTCCACCGTGCACAAGACCCTCGCCGGTCCGCGCTCGGGCTTCATCCTGGCCACGGAGGAGCTGAAGAAGAAGATCGACTCGGCCGTGTTCCCGGGCCAGCAGGGCGGCCCGCTCATGCACGCCATCGCGGGCAAGGCCGTGGCCTTCAAGATCGCGGGCTCGGCGGACTTCAAGGCCAAGCAGGAGCGCACCCTCGAGGGCGCCCAGATCCTCGCCGAGCGCCTCACCGGGGCGGACATGCAGGAGCAGGGCGTCTCGGTGCTCACCGGCGGCACCGACGTGCACCTCGTCCTCGTGGACCTGCGCGAGTCGCAGCTGGACGGTCAGCAGGCCGAGGACCGCCTGCACGAGGCCGGCATCACCGTGAACCGCAACTCCGTGCCGTGGGATCCGCGCCCGCCGATGACCACCTCCGGCCTGCGCATCGGCACCCCGGCGCTGGCCTCGCGCGGGTTCGGCGAGACCGAGTTCCGGGAGGTCGCGGACATCATCGCCGAGGCCCTCAAGCCGTCCCCGGACCTGGCGGGCCTGCGCTCGCGCGTAGAGCAACTCACCGAGGACTTCCCGCTGTACCAGGGTCTCGAGACCTGGTGACCCGGGTGAGCGCACAGGTTCTCGACGGCAAGGCCACCGCGGCCGCGATCAAGGCCGAGCTGGCCGAGCGCATCGAGGCGCTCGCCGGTCGCGGCATCACTCCGGGGCTCGGCACCGTCCTGGTGGGCGAGGATCCGGGTTCGCAGTCCTATGTGGCGGGCAAGCACCGCGACTGCGCCCAGGTGGGCATCGCCTCGATCCAGCGCGAGCTGCCCGGCGATGCCACGCAGGAGCAGATCCTCGAGGTCGTGCGCGAGCTCAACGCGGACCCGGCCTGCACGGGCTACATCGTGCAGTTGCCCCTGCCGCGGCACGTGGACACCCAGGTCGTGCTCGAGGCCATCGACCCGGCCAAGGACGCCGACGGTCTGCACCCCATGAACCTGGGCCGGCTCGTGGCCTCGGTGTCCGGGGAGCTGGACTCGCCGCTGCCGTGCACCCCGGCCGGCTGCGTCGAGCTGCTGCGCCGCCACGGCGTGGAGCTGGCCGGCAAGCATGTGCTGGTCATCGGACGCGGCGTGACCATCGGCCGCCCCGCGGGACTGGTGTTCACGCGCCGCGAGGTCAACGCCACGGTCACCCTGGCCCACACGGGAACGCAAGACCTGCCCGCGCTGCTGGCCCAGGCCGACGTCGTGATCGCCGCGGCCGGCCAGGCGCACATGGTCACCCCCGAGCACGTCAAGGACGGTGTGATCGTCCTGGACGTCGGCGTCTCCCGCGTGACCCACGACGACGGCACCGCCTCCATCCGCGGCGACGTCCACCCGGACGTGGCCGCCAAGGCCGCGTGGATGGCGCCGAACCCCGGCGGGGTGGGTCCCATGACCCGCGTCATGCTGCTGGCCAACGTGGTCGAGGCCGCCGAGCGAGCCGCCTCCGCCGAGGAGTGGGCGGGCGAGACGCGCGTCTGACGGTCGTTCCCGACGGCGCCGCCCACCGCGGCGTCGTCGGGTCCGAACCCGACGGGGTAGGCTACCCGGTTGTGAGTCAGGACACTTCCATCATTCGCGCCCGCGGGCTGCGCAAGCGCTTCGGCGCCTTCGAGGCCGTCCAGGGCATCGATCTCGACGTCGCGCCGGGGGAGTGCTTCGGGTTGCTGGGACCCAACGGCGCGGGCAAGTCGACCACGATGCGCATGCTCGCCGGGGTCTCCCAGCGCACCGAGGGGGAGCTGTCCATCATGGGCATCGACCCGGAGGTGGACGGGCCCGCGGTGCGCGCGCACCTGGGCGTGGTCCCGCAGCAGGACAACCTCGACGAGGAGCTCACGGCGCGGGATAACCTGCTCATCTACGGCCGCTACTTCGGGCTGCCGTACTCCTATCTGCGGCCCAAGTCCCTCGAGTTGCTGGACTTCGCGCAGCTCCGGGAAAAGCAGGACGCCAAGGTCGACGATCTTTCCGGCGGCATGAAGCGGCGCCTCGTGATCGCCCGTGCGCTCGTCAACGAGCCCCGACTGCTGCTGCTGGACGAGCCCACCACCGGCCTCGACCCCCAGGCCCGCCACATTCTCTGGGATCGGCTGTACCGGCTCAAGGAGCGGGGCACCACTCTCGTGCTCACCACGCATTACATGGATGAGGCCGAGCAGCTCTGCGATCGCCTCGTCGTGGTGGACGGCGGCACCATCATGGCCCACGGCAGCCCGCGCGAACTGATCCGGCAGCACGCCTCCCGCGAGGTTCTCGAGGCCCGCTTCGGCACGGACAAGAACGAGGCCGCCGCCCAGGTGCTGCGCGCCGAGACCCGCGTGGACCGCGTCGAAGTCCTCCCGGACCGTGTCCTCGTCTACGCCGACCGCGCCGATGACGTGCACGACGCCGTCACCGCGCTCGCCGAGGCCGGCCGACTCACCGCACCCGTCACCGCCCTGACCCGCCGCGCGAGCCTCGAGGACGTGTTCCTCATCCTCACCGGCCGCTCCCTGGTGGACTGAGCCATGGCAGCGACGACCACGCAGTCAGGGGCGGCGCCGGGCTCGGGGGCGGGTTCGGCGTCGGGATCCGGGGCTGGTGCGGGAGGCGCGGTGGGCTCGGCGGGCGCACCGCTGCAGCCGCCCCACGGTCCGGCCGAGGTGGCGCAGCGCGTCAAGCGCCGCGGCATCTGGTACTTCGCCGAGCATCAGCTGCGCGCCATGCGCCGCTACGGCTCGGTGCTCGTGGCGAACTCGGTGGGCGAGCCGCTGATCTACCTGCTCGCGATGGGCATGGGCCTGGCCTCGCTGATCGGCGGGGGTGCCTCCCAGGAGGTGCTCGGCGGCGCCACCTATCTGCAGTTCATTGCGCCCGCGCTGCTGGCCGGCTCGGCGATGATGACCGCCGCCGTCGAGTTCTCCTACCCCGTGATGGGCGGGTTCAAGTGGCACCGCACCTACTACGCCGCCCAGGCCTCCCCGGTCTCCCCGGCACAGGTGGCGCTGGGCCAGGCCGCCGCGGTGGGGCTGCGGCTGCTCGCGCAGTCGATCGTGTTCTTCCTGATCATGCTGGCCTTCGGCGCGGTGACCTCGCCGTGGGGTGTCCTGCAGGTGGTCACGGCCACCCTCGGCGGTCTCGCCGCGGGCACCCTGTTGATGGCCTACGCGGCATCGATCCGGCAGGAGAAGGGCCAGTTCGCCCTGGTGCAGCGCTTCGTCATCATGCCGCTGTTCCTGTTCTCGGCCACGTTCTACCCGCTGACGCAGCTGCCGCTGAGCCTGCAGTGGATCGGCTGGATCTCCCCCCAGTGGCACGCCGCGCAGATCGGCCGCGTGCTCTCCTACGGGATGGACAACCCGCTGTGGCTGTCCGTGGTGCATGTGGTGTACCTGCTGGCGCTGATCCTGCTGGGGCTGGCGCTGGCCGTGCGCATCTACCGCCGCCGCCTGGGCTGGACGCCGGGCACCGCGGACCGCGACGCGATCGTGGCGCCGGAGCGGCGTCGTCGGGCCCGGAAGGCCGCCGGACTCGGCGCGCAGCATGACGAGGCCGTGGCGGATCTGGACACCGTGCCGCCCATGCCGGAGATCCGGGTGCGGCGCGGGCTGCTGTCCGGCATGTACTCGGGCAATATCCGGGCCGTGGTGGAGCGGGCCATGCTCGCCCTGAAGTCCAACAACTGGGGCGTCTTCGTCTCCGGCTTCGCCGAGCCGGTGCTGTATCTGCTCTCGCTGGGCATCGGGCTGGGCTCGCTCGTGGGGGAGATGACGGGACCCACGGGCGAGCCCATCTCCTACGGCATGTACATCGCACCCGCGCTGCTGGCGGTGTCCGCGATGAACGGCGCGATCTACGACTCCACGTGGAACGTGTTCTTCAAGCTCAACTACGCCAAGACCTACAAGACCATGCTCTCCACGCGTCTGGGGCCGCTGGACATCGCGCTGGGCGAGATCACGATGGCACTGCTGCGCGGCGGCATCTACGCGGCGGGCTTCCTGATCGTCATGGCGGTGATGGGGCTGGTGACCTCGTGGACCGCGCTGTTCATGGTGCCCGGCGCGCTGCTGGTGGCCTTCGGCTTCGCGTCCGTGGGCATGGCTGTGACCAGCTACCTCAAGACGTTCCAGCACATGGACTGGATCATGATCATCATGCTGCCGATGTTCCTGTTCTCCGCGACGTTCTACCCGCTCGAGGTGTACCCGCAGGGCGTGCAGTACGTCATCCAGGCCCTGCCCCTGTGGCACGCCGTGGAGATGATGCGCGATCTCGGGGCCGGTGCGGTGTCTCTGGCCACGCTGGGACACATCGCGTACTTCGTGGTCATGGCCGTGGCCGGTCTGGCCTTCGCCTCCCACCGCCTGGCGAAGCTCTTCCTGCGCTGAGCGCGGGCGGGCCGCGGGAGGGTGCGGCCGCCCCACCCTCGCGCACACCCGTCCCCACCCATCCCGAACCCCGCCCCACACCCGCCCCGTTCGTTTTGTGTTGACTTGTCGGAGTTTCACGGCCCTGCAAAGCCCGAGAACTCAACACAAAACGGGAGGTGGGGGGCGGCAGGAGGGGCGTGGACGGTTTCTCCTCGGCGGGGCGGTCGATGTTGGGCGGTGAGGGGGCGGGAGCGGGGGACGGGGAGCCCGCACGCCCGCGCCCCGGAACCCAACCCCCGCGACCCGGATCGCACACCCCCCCGCACACTTCCCCACCAACCCCACT
>JAUNTT010000048.1:0-8610 GCA_030538555.1 Micrococcus sp. | reverse complement strand
GGTGGGGGGGCGGGGGCGGCGGGGGGGCGCCCCCCGTACACTCCAACGGGGGGGGGGGGGGGGGTACGGAAGGGGGGTGGGGGTGCGAAGGAAGGGAGGTGGGGCTAGGCGGGGAGGCGGCGGGCCCGACGGCGGCGCCACAGGTCCACGGCCGCGGCCAGGAACACGCCCGTCCAGATGATCGTGACGACGAGCATCGCCGAGGCTGCCGCGTCGCCGAACAGCTCCGGCCCGACAGGCAGCCCGCCGCTGGCTGAAGCGACGGCATCGTCGCCACCATCCGCTGAGGCGACACCGGCGTCACCGCCAAGGCCAGCACCGCCGGCCACCTCGTCCCCGCCACCGGCCAGCCCACCACCGCCACCAACGGCCAGGCCCGCGAAGTACACGCCGGTCACGGCGGTCATGCCGATCGAGGTGCCCACGCGTTGGATGGTCTGGCCCACCCCGCTGGCGGATCCTGCCTCGTGGGGGCGGATGTCGTCCATCATGATGACCTGGGCGCTGGTCAGGACCAGGGCCTGCGTCGCCCCCTGGAACACCAGCAGCGCGGGCAGCACCCAGAACGCCACCTCTCCGGACGCGATCCGGGGGAATGCCCACCACAGCCCCAGACCGGTCAGCACGCTCAAACCACCGCCGGCGAACACGAACCACGGGCCGCAGCGGTGCACCTGCGAACCCACCCACGTCGAGGATGCCGTTACCACCAAGGCCGAAGGCAGCGTCACCAGGCCCGCCACGAGCGCGCTGTAGCCCAACCCCTCCTGCGTGAACAGGGTGATCACGGCGAATGCGGCCGGCATCGCGGACATGTAGAGGGTCATCTGCACGGTGCCGAAGCTGAAGGAGGCCCGCGAGAAGAGCCGCGGATCCACCATGGGGTACACCCCGGTCTGCGCGGCCCGGGCGCGCACCCGCAGCTCCCACGCCCACCACAGCACCAGCACACCCGCGGCCACACCGAGGGACCACAGCATGCCGGGAATCATGAACGGCACCATGAGCGCCACGGTGGCCGCCGCCAGCAGGATCACGCCCACGGGGTCGAGGTAGCGCAGGCCACCCGGCACCTGGTCTGCCGTGGTGCGGGTGGGAGGCCGTAGCCAGCGCACGGCCAGGATGATCGCGGCCACCCCCACGGGCACGTTGACGAGGAAGGTCGCACGCCAGCCCCATTCCGGGCCCAGCGCCCCCATCAGCAGCCCGCCCATCACGGGTCCCACGGCCACGCCCAGCCCGATCACGGTGCCGAAGAGCCCGTAGGCCTTGCCCCGCGCCCGGCCGGTGAACAGCGTCTGAATGACCCCGATGATCTGCGGATTGAACAGCCCCGCGCCCACGCCCGTGAGCAGCCGGGACAGATTGAGGATCACGGGATCCGCTGCCAGCCCGGAGATCAGCGAACCGAGCACATAGACCGCGATCCCGACGACGAACAGCGGCTTGCGTCCCCACAGGTCACCCGCGCGCCCCGCGGCCACGAGCACGACGCCGAACGTCAGCGTGTAACCGGCGAGCACCCACTGCAGATCCGCGGTGGAGGCCTGCAGGCCGGCTTCGATGGCGGGCAGGGCCACGTTGACCACGGAGACGCTCATCAGCGCGAGGAACAGTGGCATGAGCAGCACTAGCAGCACGCGGCGCTGCTCGGGGGAGAAGCGCGCGCTCGGCTGATCGGATGGGTGGCTCACCGGCTCAGGATATGTCTCTTCCCGCCACGTCAGCGGCCTTGAGCGAACGCGAGTGGAACCGAGAGCGGGGCGTGCGGGATGATGGAGGCGATGTCCTGGCCCCTCGTGCGGCCACCACCTGAGCTTGCAAGGAGCGTTCTCCCGTCATGTCCAGCGCACTGCCCTCCTCCGCCTCCGCTCAGCCCCGCCAGCGCGGCGGCCTGCGCTTCGGATCCCTGGGTTTCGCGGTCATGATCACGGTGCTGCTCGTGGCCCTGATCTTCGCCGCGAACCAGAACACGGTCATCGGCTGGCTGCTGGTGATCATCTCCGGCGGCTGGCTGATCTTCGCGGTGCTGGCCTTCACCACCATGCGGCGCGGACTGCGCAAGGTGGGCCGCAGCATGGACACGATGGTCGCCAACACGGCCGTGCGTCAGGAGCCGGTGGCGGGTCACACGCCCCAGACCGTGGCCCCCGCCCCGGCGGACCCCATGCGGGACACCAAGCTGGACCACTCCTTCAAGATCGCCCAGGTGCAGGTGCGCGTGGTGGAGGCCGAGATGGCCAAGGGGGAGCAGGCGGACCGCGAGGTCATTGAGCGCGCGCTCGAGACCATCACCATTACGGCCTCCAACGCCCGGGACATGCTCAAGGACAACGCCTCGACAACGACGACGACCGGCCAGCAGGACGGACCGGTTGAGGGAACGGTGATGCAGTGATGACGACGACGCCCCGCACGACCGCCTCGGCAGCCTCGGCCACGCCGGCCACCCCCGCCGCCACCACCTCCACCACGCCCGACGCCGCCGTCGAAGACGCCACTCACGCCCACGCGAACGCGCCCAAGGCCGAGGGTGTGGTGCGCATCGCCACGGTCAACGTCAACGGCATCCGCGCCTCGCACCGCAAGGGCATGATCGGCTGGTTCGCTGGCCGCGGCATCGACGTGCTGACCCTCCAGGAGGTGCGCGCGCCTGCGGAGATCACCGCGAAGCTCGTCCCTCAGATCGTCGGGGACGCGTGGGAGGACGTGCACGTGGTGGACGCCGTCGCCGCCGCGAAGGGCCGCGCTGGGGTGGCCATCGCCTCCCGCTTCCCCATCGAGGCCACCCGCGTGGGCATCGGTGACGCCGAGGCGTACTTCGACGACGCCGGCCGCTGGGTCGAGGCCGATCTGCGCCTGCCCGATGGCTCGTTGCTCACGGTGGTCTCCGCCTATGTGCACTCCGGGGAGGTGGACACGCCCAAGCAGGAGGACAAGTACCGCTTCCTCGACCAGATGATCCGCCGCCTACAGGAGCTGAACGACGCCGGTCACCCCGCACTCGTGACCGGCGATCTCAACGTCGGCCACACCGAGCTCGACATCAAGAACTGGAAGGGCAACGTCAAGAAGGCCGGGTTCCTGCCGCAGGAGCGCGCCTACTTCGACCGCTTCTTCGGCGAGCTCGGCTTCGTGGACGTCCACCGCTCGCTCTCCGGTGAGGTCCCTGGCCCATACACGTGGTGGTCCATGCGTGGCCAGGCCTTCGACAACGACGCCGGCTGGCGCATCGACTACCACATGGCCACGGCTGAGCTGGCCGAGCGGGCGAGCAGCGCCGTCGTGGACCGGGCCCCGAGCTGGTCCACCCGCTTCTCCGACCACGCCCCGCTGGTGGTCGACTACCAGTACTGAGCCGCGCGGCGAGCCGAGCCCCGAGCTCATCCCGGGCCACTCGCGCCCGTCCCGCCCACACCCAGACCCACCCCGACCGTTTCCGCCTGAAGGACACCGCCCGCTCATGAGCGCCTCGCAGCCCGTCAAGAACACCGTCGCCGACGTCCTGGCCCAGGACCCTGGCACCACCGCCCACCTGGCCGGTGCCGGCACCCGCCATCGCGTGCTCTCCGGCATGCAGCCCTCGGCGGACTCGCTGCACCTGGGCAACTACCTGGGCGCGCTGGTGAACTGGGTCAAGACCCAGGACGACTTCGACTCGTTCTTCTTCATCCCGGATCTGCACGCCATCACCGTCCCGCAGGATCCGGAGGCCCTGGCCCAGCGCACGCGCGTCGCGGCCGCGCAGTACATTGCCGGCGGCATCGATCCCGAGCGCTCCACCCTGTTCGTGCAGTCCCAGGTCCCCGAGCACGCCCAGCTGGCCTGGGTGCTCCTGTGCATGACGGGCATGGGTGAGGCGGCGCGGATGACCCAGTTCAAGGACAAGTCGGCCAAGCACGGTCAGGACGCGGCCGGCGTCGGGTTGTTGGCCTACCCCATGCTTATGGCCGCGGACATCCTGCTCTACCAGCCCCACGGGGTGCCGGTGGGCGACGATCAGCGCCAGCACGTGGAGCTCACGCGGGACCTCGCCCAGCGGTTCAACCACCGGCACGGCGAGACGTTCGTGGTGCCCACCGGCTTCTACCCGGAGACTGGCGCGCGGATCTATGACCTGCAGAACCCCACGGCCAAGATGTCGAAGTCCGCGGAGTCGCCCAACGGGCTGATCAACATCCTCGAGGACCCCAAGAAGACCGCGAAGAAGATCAAGTCCGCCGTCACGGACGCCGAGACCGAGATCCGCTTCGACAAGGACGCCAAGCCTGGTGTCTCCAACTTGCTCACCATCTTCTCGGCCGTCACCGAGCGTCCCATTGCGGAGCTCGAGGAGGCCTACGCGGACAAGATGTACGGCCATCTCAAGGTGGACCTGGCCGAGGCGGTCGTCGAGCGGCTGGCGCCCATCCGGGAGCGGGCCCTGGGCCTGCTGGATGACCCGGCCGAGCTGGACCGCATCCTCGCCGCGGGTGCCGCGAAGGCCCGCGAGGTGGCCGCGCCCGTGCTGCAGGACGTCTACGCCAAGACGGGCTTCCTTCCCCCGATCGCCTGAGGCGCCACGGCCGAATCTCCCCCATAGGAGGGAAGCACGCCGGCGCGATGGCTGACAGGATGGAGGCAGGGGAGGACAACATCAGCCACCTCCCGTGACCCCCACGCCCGTACCGGAAGAAGGGAACAGCCATGTCCTCCACCTCCCACCCGCCCGCCGCGCAGCCGGGTGCAGAGCCCGACGGCGGTCCCCGCGCCTCCGGCGGCCACGGCCACGCCGGCACCGCCGTCCTGGAGACCGAGAATCTCGTCAAGGTCTATGGCAGCGGCGACACCCGCTTCGATGCGCTCAAGGGCCTGACCCTGCAGATCCGCCGCGGGGAGTCCGTGGCGATCGTCGGCAAGTCCGGCTCCGGCAAGTCCACGTTGATGCACCTGCTGGCCCTGCTGGACCGCCCCACCTCCGGCGTCGTGGCCATGGACGGCCGCCCCGTCTCGGATCTGAAGACCTCGGAAGTCTCCGGGCTGCGCAACGCGACGTTCGGCTTCGTGTTCCAGCAGTTCTTCCTCAACCCGAGCCAGACGGTGCTAGAGAATGTCACGCTGCCGCTCAAGATCGCCGGCGTCTCCGGCGCCGAGCGCAAGCGCCGCGGCCTGGCCGTCCTCGAGAGCCTGGACATGGCGGACAAGGCCGAGAACAAGGCCACCGACCTCTCCGGCGGGCAGAAGCAGCGCGCGTGCATCGCGCGTGCCCTGATCAACGAGCCCACCGTGCTCTTCGCCGATGAGCCCACCGGCAACCTGGACTCGGCCACCTCGGAGACCGTCGAAGACATCCTCTTCGGGCTGCACCGCGAGCAGGGCATCACCCTGGTGGTGGTGACCCACGACGACGACCTCGCGGCCAAGTGCGAACGTCGACTGTTCATGCAGGACGGGGAGATCGTCCGCGAGGAGACCGGTGTGCTGGCTCAGCCCGGCGAGAACCCCAGCCAGGAGGCCCGCGCATGAAGACCACCGCACTGATCGGCACCGCGCTCGGCAATGCCGTGCGCTCGAAGATGCGCACGTTCCTCACGGTGCTCGCGATCTTCATCGGCGCCTTCGCCCTCACTCTCACCTCGGGTCTGGGCGCGGGCATCAACAAGTACGTGGAGAACGTGGTGGCTGGCTTCGGTCAGCCCAATCAGCTCTACGTCTCCCCGGCACAGTCCTTTGACATGGGCATGGGCGTGGGCGGCTCTAGCGAGCCCCAGGAGTACGACCCCGAGGCGCGTCAGGGTGCGGCCGGGGCCTTTGGTGGTCAGAACCTGACCAAGGAAGACCTCGAGACCCTGCGCGGTCTGGATCATGTCACCGATGTGCAGCCGGTCGAGTTCGTCCGCGCTCAGTACGTCGAGGATGCTGCCGGCACGCAGTGGGCGCTGCCCTCGATGGGCGGGGCCTTCGAAGTCGACGGTTTGCAGCTCGTGGCCGGGGAGAAGCCCTCCGCCGACGCCAACGAGGTCACCATGCCGGAGAACTGGGTGAGTGCACTCGGCGGGAGCGCGCCGGCGGACATCGTGGGTCAGGAGCTGACCTTCGTCATTGAGAACCTGGCGCAGCAAGAGGAGCAGGTCACCGCCGTCATCGCCGGTGTCTCGGAGCCCGCCGTGTCCGGCACGGGTGGAAACCCGGTGCCCTCGGCAGCTCTGTCCGCGGCGATGGCCGAGGCCATGAACTCCGGTTTGCCGGAGAGCCCGGAGACCACCTACGTGCAGGCCGTGGTCACCGTGGAGGACCTCGCGGCGAATGAGACGAGCGTCAAGCAGGCCATTGCGGACAATGACATGCAGGGCATGAGCCTCGAGGATCAGCTGGGCGCCCTGCAGGGCATTCTCAACGTGGTCATCTGGGTGTTCAACGGCTTCGGCCTGATCGCCCTGCTGGCCGCGAGCTTCGGCATCGTCAACACCCTGCTGATGTCCGTGCAGGAACGTACCCGGGAGATCGGTCTGATGAAGGCGCTGGGTATGACCAGCGGCAAGGTCTTCGGCCTGTTCTCCCTCGAGGCCCTCGTGATCGGCTTCATGGGCTCTGCATTGGGGATCGGCCTCGGTGTGGCCACCGGGTTGATCCTGCAGCAGGTTCTTCTCTCCGGCCCGTTCTCCGAGGTCACCGGGCTCGTGCTCTTTGCCATCAACCCGCTGGGTCTGCTCGGGATTCTCGGGCTGATCCTGCTGATCGCGTTCCTCGCCGGCACCCTGCCCGCGGCGCGCGCTGCCCGCAAGGACCCGATCGCCTCGCTGCGTTACGAATGATCCCCGTACCCTGGACACCTCGCACCCGAAAGAAGGAGAAACGATGAGTACCCCCACCCCGCAGAATCACGGTGGTCAGCCCGGCTACGGCGCCCCGCAGGAGAGCCGCTACGGCACCCAGGCCTATGACCCGCAGGGCGGCTACGACGTCATGGAGCGTCCCCGTCAGTACGGCACGCTGCTCATGGCCACGCTGCTGTCCCTGGCCGTCTTCGTCATCTCCGCGGCGTACACGCCGTTCATGCCGCGGGACGAGCAGGCCGACCGTGAGGCTTATGCCGAGGTCCAGGCCGAGGGCATCGACATGACCTTCGCTGAGTTCCAGAACCTCGTGATGGTGACCACCCTGGTCGTCATGGCCGTTATCGTGCTGATCGCCATCGCGATCTACCTCGTCGTCTACATCGGTCTGCGCAAGCGCAAGAACTGGGCCCGCATCCTCGGCATCGTGCTGGCCATCCTCACCGTGGTCGGCAGCCTGCTGAGCCTGCTGCTGGGACCCGTGCTGGCTGGCATGTTCGGCGCCGATATCGGCGTGTTCGGCTACGTGATCTCCGGCGTCATGGCGGCCGTGAACATCTGGTGGCTGGTGCTGGCCTTCAACAGCCAGGTGGCCCGCTACGTGGCGCCGCGCCGCTACTGATCCGCACACCATGACGACTTCTCGTCACGGTACCGAGGGCCCGGCCGCTGAGGCCGGGCCCTCGGTCGTTCCCCTGACCCTTCTGCTGGGCGCCAGCGCCGCGTTCTACGTCCTCGCCACGTTGCTCTCCGCCCTGGCGGCCGGGGCCGGGGTGCCGGAGATCCTGTTCTCCCTGGCCATCCCGGTGGCCGGCTACGTCCTGGTGGCCGGTGGCCTGTACGCGGGGGCGGACTGGGCCCGCTGGGCTGGCACGGTCTTCGCCGTGGTCGGGATGATCGGCATGATCGCCACCGTCCTGGGCCTTGTCGAGGCCCAGGGTCTGAGCTGGGTGAGTGGCGGCACGATCCTCGGGTACTGGGTGGCCTCCGGCGCCTGGATCCGCGAGGCCTTCCGTCCGCGCACCATCGCCGCGCTCAGGGGGCGGCGCTGAAGCTGGCAGGATGGAGCCATGAGCGTCTCGCACTCCATCCATCCGGAGGCCGCCCGCGGACTGCGGCGGCTGCAGCTGGTCACCTGGATCACCGGGATGGTGTCCGCCGTGGCCGTGGGTGGCGTGCTGGCCCTGCAGCGTGACCCGCTCTATGTGCGGGCCATGCTCGAAGGCCATCAGTTCGGCCTCGAGGACGTCAGCGCCGCCGACGTCGCGCAGGCCCAGACCAGCACACTGGGCGTCGTCGCCGCGGTGTTGGGCATTCTGGCCCTCACCGCGGGACTGCATGTGCTGATCGGGCGTCGCGTGCGCGCCGCACGCTGGATCGGTCTGGTGTCCGCCGTGCTCGGCGGGCTGATCGCCGCCTTCTGGACGATCGACTCCGGCCGCATGGTCGGCTACGGGGGAGTGGGCCCGGCGGTGCTGGCGGCGGTGCTCGCCATGATGGCGGCCTGTCTGGCGTGGTGCGTCGTCGCGTCTCTGCGGGAGCAGCGCGAGGCGTTCCTGGGCTGAGTAGCCCCACAGAGACCACAGCGGCCCAGCCTCCTCATGGAGAGGAGACCGGGCCGCTGTGCTGTCAGGGGTGATCCGCGAGGACGGATCGCCGCCCGCGGGTCACGCGGTGCGGCTCAGAAGGTGCGTGCCAGGATGGCCTGCTTGACCTCGGCGATCGCCTTGGTGATCTGGATGCCGCGCGGGCAGGCCTCGGTGCAGTTGAAGGTGGTGCGGCAGCGCCACACGCC
>JAUNTT010000047.1 GCA_030538555.1 Micrococcus sp. | reverse complement strand
AGATCACGTAGTGGAAGTGCGCCACCACGAAGTAGGTGTCCGAGACGTGGAAGTCCAGCGGCGGGGAGGCCAGGATGATGCCGGTCAGACCGCCGAAGAGGAACGTCACCATGAAGCCCAGGGTCCAGAGCATCGGGTTCTCGAAGGTGATCGAGCCGCGCCACATGGTGCCGATCCAGTTGACGAACTTCACGCCGGTCGGCACCGCGATGAGCATGGTCATCAGGGAGAAGAACGGCAGCAGCACGGAGCCGGTGACGTACATGTGGTGCGCCCACACGGTCACGGACAGGGCCGCGATCGCGGTCGTCGCGAACACCAGCGTCTTGTAGCCGAAGATCGGCTTGCGGGAGAACACCGGGATGATCTCCGAGACGATGCCGAAGAACGGCAGGGCGATGATGTACACCTCGGGGTGGCCGAAGAACCAGAAGAGGTGCTGCCACAGGATGGCGCCACCGTTCTCCGGGTTGAAGATGTGGCCACCGAAGCGACGATCCATGCCCAGCGCGAAGAGCGCCGAGGCCAGCGGCGGGAACGCCATGATGATCAGGATGCCCGTGATCAGGGTGTTCCAGGTGAAGATCGGCATGCGCCACATGGTCATGCCGGGTGCACGCATGGTCAGGATCGTGGTGATGAAGTTGACGCCACCCATGATGGTGCCGAAGCCCTGCAGGGCGAGGCCGAAGACCCAGAGGTCTCCGCCGACTCCCGGCGAGTAGGTGGTGTCAGACAGCGGCGCGTACGCAAACCAGCCGAAGGAGGCTGCACCCTGCGGGGTGAGGAAGCCGGCGGTGGCGATCAGCGAGCCGAAAAGGAAGAACCAGAACGCCAGGGCGTTCAGACGCGGGAACGACACATCGGGAGCACCGATCTGCAGCGGCACCAGCACGTTGGCGAAGCCGACAAACAGCGGCGTCGCGAACATGAGCAGCATGAGCGTGCCGTGCATCGTGAACAGCTGGTTGTACTGCTCCTTCGTCTGCAGGATCTGCATGCCGGGAGCGAAGAGCTCGGCACGGATCATCAGCGCCATGACGCCGCCGATGCAGAAGAACACGAAGGACGTGATCAGGTACATGTACCCGAGCACCTTGTGATCGGTGGTCGTCAGCCAGCTGACGACGATCTTGCCCAGCGAGCGAGGCACCACGCGCGGCTGTGCCGCGCGCAGGGGCTCGTCGGCGGTGTACTCATAGGTGGTCATCAGTGGCTACCTCCACCGCGCGGGGTCTGGAGGTCGCGCTCCATCTCCCGTGCACCGTCGGGGTTCTCGTTGGGGTTGCGGTTGTACTCGTCCATGATCAGGCCGGGCTCCATCTGCTCGAGCTGAGCCACGAAGTCAGCCTCGGAGACCACTTCGACGTTGAAGAGCATCTCCGAGTGGAACTCGCCGCAGAGCTCGGCACACTTGCCGTCGAAGTTGCCGATCTCCTGAGGAGTCAAGTACAGGTTGTTGGTCTTGCCGGGGATCATGTCGCGCTTCTGCAGGAAGGCGGGAACCCAGAAGGAGTGCACGACGTCGCGAGAGCGCAGCTCGAAGTGCACGGGCACGTCCACGGGCAAGTACAGCACGGGCAGGGTCTCGCGGACGCCCTCGGTGCCGTCCAGCTGTGCCTGGATGGTGGACTCGTGCGCCTCGATGGTCTGGCCATCGGTCTCGTACGAGTAGTTGAAGTCCCAAGCCCACTGCTTGCCGTACACGGTGACGGTCAGCGGCGAGTCATCGATGGGCTCGTCCACCTGTGTCTGCACACGGTCGGTGAAGATCCAGAGCGTGATGATCATGACCAGCGGAATCACCGTGAACATGGCCTCCATGGGCATGTTGTAGGCGTTCTGCTTGGGGAAGCCCTGGTCATTGCGGCGGCGGCGGTAGGCCACCATGCACCACAGCATGGCCCCCCACGCGACGATGCCCACGGCCATGGCCGCGATCCAGGAGTTCACCCACAGGTCCGTCAGGACGGCATTGTGATTGGTGGTCTGGTCGGTGCCGGGAAGCCAACCACGCTGGACCTCAGCCGAGCAGCCGGTCAGCGCGAGAAGGACGATGCCCCCGAGGGCACCGGCTTGGATCCTGCGGCGAGTCCGACGTCCGGCGTCATTCTGTGCTCTCACAGACGGCCTTCCTCTTCATCTCGTGTGCGATGGGCAACCCTGTCAGGCCCCTGGTGAGGCGGATTCATGCCGAATTCCCAGGGGACGGACACGGAGGCCCGGGTGATTCCCCTCTACTCTATGCCTTCCGGGCCACTTCTGCGTCACGTGACACCGTGTCCCGGCCCCCTAGACTCCCCGGATTGTCCCCGCTGGGGACGCAGCGAGGGCCGCCTCCCGGGATGGGGAGGCGGCCCTCGCGTCAGGGTCGATCACGCCGTGGTCAAGCCGCGGCGTCCTCGAACTCAGTGGAACGAGTCGCCGCACGCGCACGAGCCGGCGGCGTTGGGGTTGTCGATCGTGAAGCCTTGCTTGGAGATGGTGTCCTCGAAGTCGATCGAGGCACCCATGAGGTAGGGCACGGACATCTTGTCCACGATGACCTCTACTCCGTCGTAGTCGCGGACGGTGTCGCCGTCGAGCACGCGCTCGTCGAAGTAGAGCTGGTAGATCAGTCCGGAGCAGCCACCGGGCTGCACGGCCACGCGCAGCCGCAGATCGGTGCGGCCTTCCTGCTCGAGCAGCGCGCGCACCTTGTTCACGGCCACCTCGGAGAGCTCGACCTCATGCGGCGGAAGGCCCTCGGCGGGCTGGGTGGCGCCGATCTCGACGCCGGTCTCGTCTGCGGACAGTGCCATGGGCATGCCTCCTGTGATTGCTTCTCGGTCTCGTGCTTCTGCAAGAGAAGACGTGAGTGTGCTCGTGTCAGTCGTCAACGACGTCGGCGTGCGAGTCATTCCCGGCCAGGCCCAAGCGTGCCAGCCAGAGCGCCTCCGCCAGGATCGCATGGCGGAAGTCCTCGAGGTGCAGGGACTCGTTGGGGGCGTGCGCGCGCGAGTCGGGGTCCTCGACGCCAGTCACGAGGATGGCGGCGTCGGGGAACACCTCGGCCAGGTCGGCCGTGAACGGGATCGAACCGCCGAGTCCCGTCTCCCGTGGCGCCACCTGCCAGGAATCCTCGAGGGAGGCGAGCATCGCCTGCGCGGCGGGGGCCTTGGTGTCCGTGGCGAAGGGCTGACCCACCTCGCCGAGCTCCACCTCCACGAGCGCCCCGCGCACGAGACTGGACTGGTGAGAGAGATGCGACTGCAGGGCCTCGAAGGCGGTCTCGGGGTCCATGCCCGGGCCCAGGCGCAGCGAGAATTTGGCGCGCGCCACCGGCAACAGGACATTGGAGGACTCAGCCACCGACGGCACGTCCATGCCGATCACGCTCAGCGCCGCCTCGTTCCACAGCCGATCGGCCAGCTCGGTCGCCGCCGGGAGCATGACCCCGTCCAGCACGCCGGCATCGCGTCGGAAGGCGGCCTCGTCCATCTCCACCTCGCTGTGGATCTTCGGAGCCAGTCCCGGCACGGCCACACGTCCGGCGTCGTCGTGCAGGGTGGCCAGCAGCCGGGACAGCAGCACGACGGCGTCGAGGACCGGTCCGCCGAACATGCCTGAGTGCACGGCGTGCTCGAGCACGCGCACCGTGATGGTGCCGTCGACCATTCCGCGCAGCGAGGTGGTCAGGGCCGGTTCGCCCACCGCCCAGTTGGCGGAGTCGGCGACGACGATGGCCTCGGCCTCGAGGCGATCGCGATGGTTCTCGAGCAGTGTGCGGAAAGTCGGCGAGCCGGCCTCCTCCTCCCCCTCGATGAAGAACCGGACGGACACGTCGGCCTCGGGCACGGCACGGCGTAGGGCCGCCAGGGCCGCGACGTGGACCATGATGCCGGCCTTGTCATCGGCCGCACCCCGGCCATAGAGCCGATCGCCGCGCCGGGTCGCCTCGAACGGCTCGGTCTCCCACTCGTCGCGATCCCCCACCGGCTGGACGTCATGGTGGGCGTAGAGCAGCACGCGCGGTGCCTGCTCGGAGCCGGCCGCCTCGGCCAGGATGGCGGGACCGCCGGGTCGGCCGTCGCCGCGGGATTCCACGACGATGTCCACCGGGTCGATGTCCTGATCGCGCAGCAGCTGTGCCACGGCCTCGGCGGAGGCCTCGAGCGGGGCGCGGTCCATCGAGTCCCACGCGATGCCCGCGTGGGACACCAGCTCGCTCAGGGTGGACACGGTGTCCTCAAAGGACTCGTCAACGGCGGCACGCAGACGCTCGACGACGTCGTCGGGAAGGCTGGCGAGGGGCTGCAGGTCACGCGGCTGATCAGTCATGCCGCCCACCCTAGTAAGATCGTGCGGGTGTTTGGACGCAAGAAGACCACGGACTCCCCGACCACCCCTGAAACGCACGGCTCCACGGCAGTGGAATCGGTGACGGCGGAGCCCACGGGCGCGCCCGGGGACCGCACGAAGTCCGGGCCCACGCCCACGCGTCGCGAGCGGGAGGCGCAGCGTCGCAAGCCGCTCGTGCCCGAAGATCGCAAGGCGGCCCGGCAGGCGGAGCGTCAGGCCATGGCCGAGGAGCGCATGAAGGTGCGCGTCGCCCTGGAGACCGGCGATGAGCGGCACATGCCCGCCCGGGATCGCGGCCCGCAGCGCCGTTACGTGCGTGACTTCGTGGATGCGCGCACCGGTGTGGGCGAGTGGATCATGCCGGTGGTGTTCATCTATCTGATCCTCATGTTCGTCCCGGCCGGCCGCGAGTTCCAGCTGCTGATCATGTACAGCCTCTACGCCCTCGTGGCGCTCGTGGTCATCGAGTCCATCATCCTGGGCCGCATGATTCGCTCGCGCCTGCAGGACAAGTTCGGCGAGGCTGAGCAGGGTACCCGGATGTACGGCATCATGCGCGCCCTGCAGTTCCGTCGCCTGCGCCTGCCCAAGCCCCAAGTGAAGCGCGGGCAGTACCCCGCCTGAGGCCGAGGCTCGCCGGGCCAGGGCCCGACGACGCCCCCACGCTCAGCGTGCGGCGCGAAGCCCTCGGCTCACCCCGGCGTTGATGCGCCCGGCCCAGAACGGCCCCTCGTAGAGGAACGCCGTGTAGCCCTGCACGAGGTCCGCCCCCGCTGCCAGACGCTCGAGAACGTCCTCGGTCGTGGACACCCCGCCCACGCTGATCACGGCGATCTGCGCGGGCAGCGCCGAGCGCAGCAGGGCCAGGACCTCGCGAGAGCGCGCGGCGACCGGGGCTCCGGAGATCCCGCCGGCCCCGAGGGACTCGACGTGCGCGGCATCCGTGTCCAGCCCGGTGCGATCAATCGTCGTGTTGGTGGCAATGACCCCGTCCAGGCCAATGCGCTCCGCGAGCTCGGCCACGGCGCGCACGTCCTCATCGGCGAGATCCGGGGCAATCTTGACCGCCAGCGGAACGCGCCGCCCCGGGCTCACGCGGTCGGCCTCCTGGCGCACGGCCTGCAGCAGCGGCTCCAGCGTGGCGATCTCCTGCAGCTGGCGCAACCCGGGGGTGTTGGGCGAGGACACGTTCACGGCGAGGTAGTCGGCGTGCGGGGCGAGCAGCCGCGTGGAGGTGCGATAGTCCTGGACAGCGTCCTCGAGTGCCACGGTCTTGGTCTTGCCGATGTTGACCCCCAGCACCGGCCGCTGCGGGCCGAAGCGCCGCTCGAGCACCTGCCGGGTGCGGGCGAGGCGCGGGGCCACCGCGGCGGCGCCGTCGTTGTTGAAGCCCATCCGGTTCAGCACCGCGCGATCCTCGATGAGGCGGAAGAGCCGCGGCCGGGGATTGCCCGGCTGCGCCTGCGCGGTGATCGTGCCGACCTCGATGTGGCCGAAGCCCAACTCCGCCAGCGCCGTGGTGGCCAGACCCTGCTTGTCAAAGCCCGCGGCCAGACCGAAGGGCGAGGGAAAGCGCAGGCCCATCACGGTGCGCGCGGTCCACGGGTCCGGGCGGAAAGCCTCACGCAGGGCGGCGGAGACGCCGAGCCGCTCGGCGGCCTGAATGCCCTGCACGCCGCGATGGTGCGCGTCCTCGGCGTCCATCTTCGCGAACACCGCCGAGAAGATCGGTGGATACAGCCGCGGAGCCTTCGAGGTGAGCAGGGCATCGACGCGGGACTTCACGGGGAACACGGCCATGGGTGGCATTCTCCCACGCGCGGCCTACGCTGATCGTCATGGCAGAGCCCACCTCCCGTGCACCGGTGACCGAGAACCAGCGGGGCCCGGACCCGCTGTCCGACCCAGACCACCAGAGCAGCACCGATCCGCTGCTGGACGACGCACCGGGAGACTGGGTGCCCGATGTCCTGACCGGCTTTCAGCGCCGCACCCTCGCCCTGCCCGAGGATGATCTGGGTCCGCGGGTCTGCACCCTGGTGCGCCCCAGGCCCACGGATGCTCCGCAGGCGGATCCCGACGCCGTGCCCGTGTTGATCCTGCACGGCTGGGCGGACTACTTCTACAACCATGCTCTGGCCGTCGCCCTGCAGGCCGGCGGGTACGCCGTCTACGCCCTGGACTTCCACCGCTACGGCCGCTCGATGCGCGAGGGGGACACGCCCGGCTGGACGGACTCCCTGGACGCCTACGACGCCGACCTCGAGGCCGCCCTGGGAGTCATCGGTGAGCTGCACCCGCACCGCCCCGTGCTGCTGGCGCACTCCACGGGCGGTCTCACGGCGAGCTGGTGGGCGCACCGGCATCCGGGCCGGGTGCGGGCGCTCGTGCTCAACAGTCCCTGGTTGGACATGAAGGGCAGCGCGTGGGTGCGGACCCTGGCCCAGGCGATCGTCCAGCCCTTGGCCTCGCGGGACCGACTGCGCATGCTGCGCCTGCCGCGCTTCGACCTCTACTGGCGCACGCTGTCCGCGCAGGCGGACGGGGAATGGGAGCTGCACTCGCGGTGGCGGCCGCGGTTCTCCTTCGAGGTCCCGGCCGCCTGGCTGACAGCCGTGCTCGCGGTGCAGGCCGAGGTGGCCGGTGGGCTGGACGTGCAGGAGCCGGTGCTGTGCGTCGTCGCCGGGTCGGGGACGCGCACCACCCGCTATGCGGCCGCACTGGCCGAGGCGGACATCGTCCTGGATCCGGCCGCCATGGCCCAGCAGGCCCTGCGGCTCGGGTCTCGGATCACGGTGCATCGCGTGGCCGGGGCGATGCATGACGTGTTCGCCTCCCGGGCGAGCGTGCGCGAGCCGGCCCTGGCCGAGACCCTGCGCTGGCTCTCGCTCTACGCGCCGCCGGCGTCAGCGGACTGATCCGACAACGTCTCCCCCGCCCGATCGACCGCGCCACCGTAGCGCCGATCCCGGCGCGCATAGGTCTCTACGGCCTCGTAGAGGGTGGTGCGGTCCACATCGGGCCACAGCACGTCGAGGAAGAGCAGCTCGGCGTAGGCGGACTGCCACAGCAGGTAGTTGGACAACCGCTGCTCCCCCGAGGTCCGCAGGAACAGATCCACATCCGGGGTCAGCTCAACCCCGCGCGCTCCGGCGCGGACATCCTTGTCCAGGTAGCGGTTCAGGGTGTCCTCGCGGATCCCGGAGGGTGACAGGGTGCCCGCGGCCACCTGGGCCGCAATGGCCTGGACGGCGTCGACGATCTCCGCGCGCGACCCGTAGTTGACGCACATGTGCAGGGTGGTGCCGGTGTTGTGCCGGGTGAGCTCCTCGGCCGCTTGCAGCTCCCGGATCACGGAGCGCCACAGCCGCGGGGCCCGGCCGTTCCAGCGGATCCGCACATTCCAGGAGTGCAGGGTGTCGCGCTGGCGGCGCAGCACGTCCCGCGAGAAGCCCATGAGGAAGCGGACTTCCTCGGGTGAGCGCTTCCAGTTCTCGGTGGAGAAGGCGTAGGCGGAGATGTGGCCGATGCCCAGCTCCACCGCGCCGGCGACGACGTCGAGCAGCGCCGCCTCGCCGGCCCGGTGGCCCTCGGTGCGGGGCAGGCCACGCTCATTGGCCCAGCGCCCGTTGCCGTCCATGACGATGGCCACGTGCTCCGGGATGAACCGGCGATCCAGACTCGGGGGCTGGACGCCGCTGGGATGGGCGGGCGGCCGGATTCCGCGCGGTGCGGCGCTCATGAGGGGTCCTCCCGGGGTGCCGTGGCCGGCGGTTGTGGCCGGTGATCGGTGGTCGCCACGACCGGATACTGGGTGTCCAGCGCGGTCAGGGAGTCCAGGACGGACAGCGAGACCAGTCGTCGCTCCACATGGAACTGCAGGTACGCGGACACGATACCGGCCGCATCGCGCTGGGCGGGCTCCTCCGCGGCGTCGACGACGGCCCAGTCCCCCGCAGCCAGCGCCGCGAGCAGTCCCAGCAGGGCCGCCCCCGGATGGATGGAGCCGGACGGGCGGCACCGGGGGCACACGGCACCCCCGCGGTCCAGGTGCAGATCGGCATGGGGCCCGGGTGCACCGCAACTGGCGCAGTGGGTGAAGGTCGGCGCCCAGCCGGCGGCCGCGAGGCTGCGCAGCAGATAGCTGGCCAGGATCATCCGGGGCGCATGCCGGCGCCGGGCCACCGCAGCCAGTGCACCGTGGAAGAGGCGGTACTGCTCGCGATGCCCGTCCGTCTCCACCGCGGGCACCCGCCCCACGGCCTCGGCAAGGGCGGCGCCCACGCTGAACAGCTCATAGTCGGCCGCCAGCGCGGTCGCGTAGGGGGTGATCAGCTGGGCTTGAGACAGCGTGTGTAACTCGCCGCGTCCGCGGCTGATCTGCAGTTGCACGTGCATGAAGGGCTCCACCACGGCCCCGAAGCGAGACGAGGAGCGGCGCACGCCCTTGGCCACGAAGCGCACCAACCCGTCCTGCGGGGTGAGGGCCTCGATGATGCGGTCGGCTTCGCCGAGGCGGTGCGTGCGCACCACGATGCCCTCGGTGCGGAAGGAGTTGGCCGCGTAGCCGCCCGAGCGGGAGGATCGGGACGCGCGTCCCGATCCTCCGCCTGCGGCGCTCACGCGCGCAGCGCTCGGTTCACCGCCGAGACCACGGCCTTCAGGGACGCCTGCGTGGTGTTGTGGTCCAGACCCACGCCCCACAGGACGCGGTCCCCGACGGCGGCCTCCACATACGCGGCGGCCATCGCCGAGCCGCCCTCGGAGAGAGCATGCTCGGCGTAGTCGAGGACGCGGACATCCACGCCGTCCACCCGGATCATGTCCAGGAAGGCGTCGATCGGACCATTGCCGGAGGCGGTGCGGGTGACCTGCTGCTGGTCGATGCTCAGCTCGACCTGCATGCGGAACGAGCCGTCCTCGGCATCGGACTCGGAGGCGACCTTGCTGATCTTGTAGCGGCCCCACTGCTTGTCGGTCTCCGCGCTGGGCAGGTACTCGTCCTGGAAGACCTCCCACAGATCGGCGCCGGAGACCTCGCCGCCCTGGGCGTCGGCCAGGGACTGGATGACATGGGAGAACTCGATCTGGGCGCGGCGCGGCAGGTCCAGGTTGTGCTCCGACTTGAGCAAGTAGGCCACCCCGCCCTTGCCGGACTGCGAGTTCACCCGAATCACGGCCTCGTAGGAGCGTCCGATGTCCTTGGGGTCGATGGGCAGGTAGGGCACCTCCCACACGAGCTCGTCGACGTGCTTGCCCTCGTGCTGGGCCTGCCGGTCCATCGCCTCGAAGCCCTTCTTGATGGCGTCCTGATGGGAGCCGGAGAAGGCGGTGAAGACGAGGTCGCCGCCCCACGGGGAGCGCTCGGGCACGGCCAGCTGATTGCAGTACTCGACGGTGCGCTTGATGTGATCCATGTCCGAGAAGTCGATCATGGGGTCGATGCCCTGCGAGTACAGGTTCATGCCGAGGGTGACGAGGTCCACGTTGCCGGTGCGCTCACCGTTGCCGAAGAGGCAGCCCTCGATGCGGTCTGCGCCGGCCAGGTAGCCCAGCTCGGCGGCGGCCACGCCGGTGCCGCGGTCATTGTGCGGGTGCAGGGACAGGATGACGTTCTCGCGGTGGCGCAGGTGGCGGTCCATCCACTCGATCGAGTCGGCGTACACGTTCGGCGTCGACATCTCCACGGTGGCGGGCAGATTGAGGATCATCTTGCGCTGCGCGGAGACCTCGAGGACGTCGGCGACCTCGTCCGAGATGCGGCGAGCGAACTCGAGCTCGGTGCCGGTGTAGGACTCCGGGGAGTACTGGTAGATGATCTCGGTGCCGCGCAGCTGCTCCTCGAACTTCTTGACCAGGCGAGCCCCGGAGGTCGCGATGTCCACGATCCCGTCCTCGTCCTGGCCGAAGACCACGCGGCGCTGCAGCACGGAGGTGGAGTTGTAGAAGTGCACGATGGCCCGCGGAGCGCCCTCGATGGCCTCGAAGGTGCGCTCGATCAGGTGCTCACGGCACTGCACGAGGACCTGGATGGTGACGTCCTCGGGAATGTGGCCGCCCTCGATCAGGGCGCGGACGAAGTCATAGTCGGTCTGTGAGGCCGAGGGGAAGCCGACCTCGATCTCCTTGTAGCCCATGGAGACGAGCAGCTGGAACATACGCAGCTTGCGCTCGGGGCCCATGGGGTCGATCAGCGCCTGGTTGCCGTCGCGCAGGTCCACGGCGCACCACAGGGGTGCCTTCCCGATGACCTTGTCCGGCCACGTGCGTTCCGGCAGGGACACCTCGATGAGGTCCTGGAAGGGAAGGTACTTGTGGACTTTCATGCCGGAAGGCTGCTGACGCTGGGCGACCATGACCGATACCTCGTCTTCTCTGCCGGGCCCGGCCGGGCGATCTTGTGGGGGTGTCCCCATTCTGTGCCCTGCGCGCCCGAGAGCGGCCCACCGACGCGGTGTATGACGGGCACCGTGTGGCGGGACACTGTGTGACGGGCCGCCGGACGTTCGGGGTCAGAACCCGAGGCGGCCCAGCTGCTTGGGATCGCGCTGCCATTCCTTGGCGACCTTCACGCGCAGGTCCAGGTGCACGGGGGTGGCGAGCATGCGCTCGATGCCGGTGCGGGCCTGGGAGCCGATCTGGCGCAGGCGGGACCCGCCCTTGCCGATGATGATGCCCTTCTGGCTGTCGCGCTCCACGAAGAGATTGGCGTAGACATCCAGCAGCGGCTTGTCGGCCGGGCGGCCCTCGCGCGGGATCATCTCCTCCACCACGACGGCGACCGAGTGCGGCAGCTCATCGCGCACGCCCTCGAGTGCCGCCTCGCGGATGAGCTCGGCCACCATGACGGCCTCGGGCTCATCGGTGAGCTCGCCGTCGGGGTACAGGGGCGGCCCTGGGGGCAGCAGCTCGGCGAACACGCCGAGGACATCGTCCACCTGCCGGCCAGCGACCGCGGAGACGGGCACCACGGCGCGGAAGCCCTCGCCGGGCTGGCCGGCCGAGCCGTTCTCGGGGGCGATGACCTCCTCGCCGAGGTTGGTCACGGCGAGCAGCTGCGCCATGAGCGCCTCCTGGCTCACCTTGTCCGTCTTGGTCACGACGGCGACGACGGGCGTGCGATCCAGATACGCCAGCTGCTGGGCGATGAACCGGTCACCGGGGCCGATCGGCTCGTCGGCGGGAATGCACATGCCCACCGCGTCGACTTCGCCGAGGGTCTCGGCCACGAGGTCGTTGAGGCGCTGGCCCAGCAGGGTGCGCGGGCGGTGCAAGCCGGGAGTGTCCACGAGGACGAGTTGGAAGTCGTCGCGGTGGACGATGCCGCGGATGGTGTGGCGTGTGGTCTGGGGCTTGGAGGAGGTGATGGCCACCTTCTCCCCCACGAGCGCGTTGGTCAGGGTGGACTTGCCGGCGTTGGGCCGGCCCACCAGCGACACGAAGCCCGAGCGATACTCCGGGCTCACGGCGTCGGGGTTCAGCAGCGGCTCCGGCATCTCGGAGCGGGTGGGCACTGCGGGCCGTCTGGGCATCTCAGGCCTCCTGGGTCTCGTGCACGTCGGGGGTGTCGGCGTCGTCCTCGCGCTCGCGGAAGCGCAGCGGGCGATCCTCGGTCTCGGTGACGCGCAGCCGGCTGACGCGGTTGCGTCGCGGCTCGAGCGTCTCCGCCTCGAGGATCAGGCCGTGAACGGTGACCTGGGAGCCCTGGATGGGGACGCGGCCAAGGTGCTTGGCGAGCAAGCCGCCGAGAGTGTCGATGTCCTCCTCGTCGTCGAGGTCGACGTCGAACTCCTCGGCGAAGTCGGTGATCGACATCCGCGCATCCACCGTGAACACCCCCTCCTCGAGGCGTTCGACGGGCGGCAGCTCGGGGCGGTCGTCCTCGTCATAGATCTCGCCGACGATCTCCTCGATGAGGTCCTCCAGGGTGACCAGGCCGGCGGTGCCGCCGTATTCGTCCACCACGATGGCCACGTGGGTGGACTCGCGCTGCAGCTCCTGCAGCAGGGCGGCGACCATCTTGGACTCGGGCACGAAGCGGACATCGCGCATCACGGCGGACACGGGCTCCGTCGCCGTGTGCTCGGACTTGTGCAGGGCGCGCGTGACGTCCTTGAGGTAGAGCATGCCGCGCACGTCGTCGGCGTCCTCGCCGATCACGGGGACGCGGGAGTTGCCGGAGCGCAGGAAGAGGTCCATGGCCTGGCCCAGGGTGTGGTCGTGGTCGATCGTGACGACGTCGGTGCGCGGCACCATGACGGCGCGCACGAGGGTGTCGCCCATCGAGAATACGGACTGGATCAGCTCGGCCTCGGAGTCGGCGAGCACGTCGGCGTCATGGGCGCGGGCCACGACCTCGCGCAGGTGGCGCTCCTCGAAGTCGTCCTCCTCGTCCAGGTCCGCCTCCGTCCGGCGTCGATCCCGGCCCAGCGCGCGCCCGAAGGGTCCGAGCACGCGGGTCAGCCCGCGCACGAGGCCCACGAGGCGCCGGGCCACCGCGGCCTCGTTGCGCGAGCCGATCGGCCGGGGCGACCACACGCCGAACGCGGCGGCCACGAGCACGAGCACCGCGAGCGAGCCGGCGAAGCCCGCCCACAGACTGTCGGTGAGTTCGGCGATGGCCACCGTGATCGAGGCGGCCGCGAGTACCTCGCACAGGAACCGCCAGAAGCGCACCGAGGCGATGTGAGTCTCCAGATCACCGGTCACCTGAAGGATCGAGGCGTTGCCGCGCGTGCGGGCGATGTCCTCGGCATCCTTGCGGGAGAGGTAGGAGAAGGCGGCCTCGGAGAGTCCGAGCAGCCACGTCAGGCTCAGTAGCATGACGGCGGCCGTGCTGAGTGCGATCACACTGATCACCGGTGATGGTCCTCGTCGTCGATGGTGGGCGCCGGCGCGGGACGGCCCAGATAGTCGGTCACGAGGCGGTCCTGCACGCCGAACATCTCGGCGCGCTCCTCGTCCTCGACATGGTCATAGCCCAGCAGGTGCAGCATCCCGTGCGTGAGCAGCAGCGCGAGCTCGTCATCGCGCGTGTGCCCGCCGCGGGCGGCCTGCTCGGCGGCCACCTCCGGGCAGAGCACGACGTCGCCCAGCACCCCCTCCGCGGGACTCGAGGGCGAACCCGGCCTGAGCTCGTCCATGGGCACGCTCATGACGTCCGTGGGTCCGGGCAGGTCCATCCACTCCTCGTGCAGCTCGGCCATGCGGGCCGCGTCCACCAGGGTCACGGCCGTCTCCGCGAGCGGGTGGACGTGCAGCGCGGCGTAGACGTGGCGGGCCATGTCCAGCAGGAACGCTTCGGGGACGTCGACGCCGGACTCGTTGACGATCTCAATCGACACGGGTGCCGCCCTCCTGGCCGGGGCCGGCGCCGAGCACGCGGTCATAGGCGTTGACGATCGCGGAGACGAGGCTGTGGCGGACCACGTCGGTCGAGTCGAAGCGGATCATCTCGATCCCCTCGGTGCCCTCGAGGACCTCGACGGCCTGGGTCAGCCCGGAGGTGGTGCCGCGCGGCAGATCCACCTGGGAGGTGTCGCCGGTGACCACCATGCGCGCTCCGAAGCCCAGGCGCGTGAGGAACATCTTCATCTGCTCGCTCGTGGTGTTCTGGGCTTCGTCGAGGATGACGAAGGCATCGTTAAGGGTCCGGCCGCGCATGTAGGCCAGCGGGGCGACCTCGATGGTGCCTGCCTCCATGAGCCGGGGAATCTGCTCCGGTTCGACCATGTCATGCAGGGCGTCGAACAGCGGGCGCAGGTACGGGTCGATCTTCTCGGACAGCCCGCCGGGCAGGAAACCCAGGCGCTCGCCCGCCTCGACGGCCGGACGCGTGAGGATGATGCGGGAGACCTCTTGGGCCTGCAGGGCCTGTACGGCCTTGGCCATGGCCAGATAGGTCTTGCCGGTGCCGGCGGGACCCAGTCCGAAGACGATGGTGGCGGCGTCGATGGCCTCCACGTACTCCTGCTGGTGCGCGGTCTTGGCGCGAATCTTGCGGCCCCGGCCGGAGAGGATCGAGGTGGGGGCGGTGGCCTCATGGGTGGAGCGCCCGCCCTTGACCAGGGACACCACCTGTTCCATGACCTCGGGGGTCACGGGCATGTCCCGGTGGGCGATGCCGCGCAGGTCCTCGACGATGCGGCGCACATCGGTGACCTCGCGGTGCGGGCCGCGCAGTTCGAGGCGCTGGTCCCGGACAGCGACCTCCACCCCCGGATAGACGCCACGCAGGATGCGCAGCAGGGCGTCCTGGGGCCCCAGGGTGCGCACCATGAGATCGGCGCTGGCGAAATGGACTCCGTGGACGCGGGGACCGCCGTCGTGGGTGACGGTGGTGAAGGTCTGCGGGATCGTGACGATGGGTCTGGTCACCTCTAGGCCGTAGGTCTGCGGGGGCTGGTGGACGTGCGGTGTGCGACGCGAACGTTCTCGCGCACGCTCAGTCTATGCCCGGGGTGTGCGCACTGGCCCGCACTCGGTGACGCAGCACGGCCAGCGCCGCGGGACCGGCGGTGGAGGAGCGCAGGATGTGCTCCCCGAAGCGCACGGTGCGCGCACCGGCCTCGCGCAGGGCAGCCAGCTCGTGCGGTGTGATCCCGCCTTCGGGCCCGACGACGATCAGCACGTGCGCCGCGGACGCCCACGTGGTCGCGGGGAGATCGAAGAGCTCCTCCTCGGCGTCCTCGTGCAGCACCACCACGAGGGTGTCCTGGGTGACCAGCGAAGCGACTTCGAGGCCACTGACGGTGGGGCCGAGTTCGGGGACGACGCCGCGGCGGGCCTGCTTGGCCGCCGCGCTGAGGGCATCGGCCCACTTCTGCCGCGCGCGCTGCTCCTTGGGGCCACGCCAGCGCACGATCGCGCGCTCGGACTCCCACGGGATCACGGTGTGGACGCCGAGCTCGGTGGCCGTCTGCACCGCGAGCACGTCCCGATCGCCCTTCGCCAGCGCCTGCACAAGACCGAGCCGCGGAGTCTCGATGCGCTCCGGCCGGTGCTCGAGCACGCGCAGGCTCACGCGCGCCCCCGAGCCCGTCTCGGCCTCGAGGATCTGCGCCGTCACCCGCGCCCCGGCACCGTCGGCGAGCAGGACGCGCTCGCCGGGGCCCAGGCGCATGGAACCGGCTGCATGCCGGGCCTCGGCACCGGCCAGGGTCACGGTGGCGCCCACCGGCACCTCGAGGGCCCCGGGCTCGGTGAGGAACAGGTGCAGGGTCACAGGTTCTTGAGGTTCTCGCGCAGGCGAGCGAAGACGCCCTTGTGCTGGGGTGCGCCGTGGACGATCTCCTCTCCGCGCAGCGCGGCGAGACGTTCGAGCAGCTCGCGTTGCTCCCCCGTGAGGTCCGTGGGGGTGGCCACCAGGACATTGACGCGCAGATCGCCGCGGCCCTGGCCGCGCAGCTTGCCGGCGCCGAGCTCCCGCAGCACCTCGACGTGACCGGACTGGGTGCCGGGGTCCAGCGTGAAGGTCTGCTCGCCGTCGAAGGTCGTCAGGGTCACGGTGGTGCCCAGGGCGGCGGCGGCCATGGGCACGGTCACGGTGGTGGAGAGGTCGTCGCGCTCGCGCGTGAACGTGGGGTGGCGCTCAACGTGGATCTCCAGGTAGAGATCGCCGTTCGGTCCGCCGCCCAGTCCCGCCTCGCCACGGCCGGCCAGGTGGATGCGGGTGCCGGTGTCCACGCCGGCGGGGATCCGCACGGTCAGCGGAGTGCGTGCCCGCACCCGGCCCTGGCCCGAGCACTCGCCGCACGGGTTCGGCAGGGTCGAGCCGAAGCCCTGGCAGGTGTGGCAGGTCTCCTGAGCCATGATCGTGCCCAGCACCGAGCGCATGGGGCGCTGAGTGACACCCTGGCCACGGCACGTCGAGCAGGTCTCGGGGCCCGTGCCGGGCTCGCAGCAGGAGCCGGAACAGCGCTCGCAGCGCACCGCGGTGTCCACCTGCAGGGTCTGCTCGGTGCCGAAGACGGCGTCCTCGAGGCTGATCCGCGCGGTGATCTGGGCATCCTGGCCGCGGCGAGTGCGCGAGGCCGGCCCGCGTCCCTGGCCGGAGGCTGCGCCCATGAAGGACTCGAAAATGTCGGCGAAGCCGCCGAAGCCGCCCTGGGAGAACCCGCCACCGAAGCCCCCGAAGCCGGCCTGGCCGTTCTCATTGCCCGTGGCGTCGTAGTTGCGGCGCTTGTCGGAGTCATTGAGCACCTCGTAGGCGTGCGAGACGCGCTTGAACTGGTCCGCGGCCTCCTGCCCCGGATTCACATCCGGGTGGAACTTCCGCGCCAGCTTGCGGTAGGCGCGGCGGATTTCCTCAGCCGAGGCATCCCGGCTCACGCCGAGGGTCTCATAGTGGTCAGCCACAGTGGCGTTCCCTTTCGTTGACAAGCAGTGTGTGGACGAGTGCGAAGGTGGGACGAGCACGCTGCGGTGCGCAGCGCGGCACCGTCCGGTTCAGGTGGACAGGATCCGGGACAGGTAGCGGGCGATGGCGCGCACCGCCGCCATGGTGCTCGGATAGTCCATGCGGGTGGGCCCCACGACGCCGACCTTCGCGACGTCGCCGGGACCGTAGGAGGCCGCCACCACCGAGGCATCGGCCAGCGAGCCGGCGTTCTCCGAGCCGATGCGCACGGCCAGACCGCGGACGTCCTGCTCCATGTCCGTGAGCAGGCGCAGCAGCACCACCTGTTCCTCGAGTGCCTCCAGGATGGGACCGATCGAGGAGCTAAAGTCGCCCGTGGCCCGGGCGAGATTGGCCGTGCCCGCCATGACGATCCGATCCTGCCGGGCCGAGGCGAGCAGTGCCTGGAGGGCGGAGGCCACGGCCTGGGCCAGGACGGCGTCGGAGGGCGGCA
>JAUNTT010000198.1:717-2311 GCA_030538555.1 Micrococcus sp. | reverse complement strand
CACCAACCGCTCAGCCTGGCCAGGGTCAACCTCGAGATGCCGGGCGTCCGCGAGCAGCACAGCCGTCTGGTCGGCCACGCCGTGACCCTCCAGACCGTCGGGCAGGGTCGAGACCAGGAAGGCCTCGACCTCATCCGCGGGATGACCACAGTCCAGCGCCACCTGCGCTGCCCGCCACGCGCGGTGCGGCCTGCTCGCGTGACCGGTCCGATCTGTGCAGCGGGCGTATGCCTCCAGCCCGGCGGCGAGGCTGCCGGCGCCCGCGGCGGCGGCCACGACATACCCCAAATAGGCGTAGGTCCGCACCCACGGCAAGTCGACCGCCACCGACAGTGCCCGGGCCCGCTCCCCCAGCTCGCGCGCCTCCGCGCTCCGGTCGGCGTGCCAGGCCAGCAGCGCGGCCTTGGCCAGCACGGCGATCAACTCGTTGCGTTGGGTGGTGTCGGCGATCTGCTCCTGAGCGCTGCTCCACGCCCGCTCCCACTGCCCGCAGTGCATGCCCACGTCGACCGCCTGGCGCAGGATGTTGCCCTGATCCGGCCAACCGCGCACCAGGGTCCGTGCCGCGCTGATCTGGACCCACGCCTCGACCTGCCCCTCGACGGTATGCAGGTGCTCCCACAGCGCGGTCAGGCGCAGGTTGAGCGCGTTGTTGACCGCCCGGGAGGCCACGTTCGTGCCCGCCAGAGCAGGGTCGCGGGACACCTCGTCCAGCTCCGCGCACGCGTCCGCCAGGCTCGTCCCGGTTGCCGGGTAGGGCCCCTCGTCAGCCATGCTGGCCAGCGTGACGCGTGCGTCGAGGACCGCCTCCCTGGTCGAGGGGTCCAGCGGGGGCTGACCGCTCGCCGCCAGGGCCCGGCCGAGCTCGACCGCCCGCTCCGCGCAACGCACACCCTCGTCGAACTGCTCCGCGAGCAGGTGTAGGCCGGCGCGCATAGACCAGGTCTGCACTCGCGCCGCGTCGTCCTGACCCGCGAGGTGCTCGGCCTGCTCCAGCGCCGCCCACGCCTGGTCCCCGTGCCCGGCGATCCAGGCCGGTCGACAGGTCGCCAACACCGCGTGCAGCGCCTCCACCCTGTCGTCCATCTACGCATTATTGACTAGAACGTGAGCACCTCGGCGCGCAACGCTGGTCCCGTGACCGACCCCGCCCTGCACGCCGAGCACCTGACCCGCACCTTCCGGGTGCGCGGCGGTCCCGAGCGCACAGCGCTTGATCGCGTCGACCTCGATCTCTCACCCGGTGGCGTCCACGGCCTGCTCGGCCCCAACGGCGCCGGCAAGACCACCCTGTGTCGGATCGCCAGCACGGTGCTCACCCCCACCTCCGGCATGCTCACCGTCCACGGGTATGACGTGTCCCGCCACCCCGAACAGGTCCGCCGACTCATCGGGATCGTCTTCGGTGGCGACCGGGGCCTCTACGGCCGGCTCACCGCGCGGGAGAACCTTGAGTTCTGGTGCGCCATGAACGGCGTCCCCCGCCGCCAGACCCGAGACCGCGTCGACACCCTGCTGGACCGGCTGGGCCTCGCAGGGCGTTCGGCCGACCTCGTCGAGACCTTCTCCCGCGGGATGAAGCAGCGACTGCACC
>JAUNTT010000198.1:0-707 GCA_030538555.1 Micrococcus sp. | reverse complement strand
CCTGGCCCGCGGCCTGGTCGCGGATCCGCCGTTGCTCCTGCTCGATGAGCCCACGGTCGGGATGGACCCGGTGTCGGCGCACGAGTTCCGCCGGTTGATCGGCGAGCTGCGATCCGAGGGCCGCACGGTGCTGCTCACCACGCACGACATGGCCGAGGCGCAGGCGCTGTGCGACACCGTCACGTTCATCGACAACGGCCAGATCGTCGGCACCGGCACACCGGCCACCGTGCGTTCCCTCCGGGTCGAGGGCGGGGTCCGCGTGCGCGTCCATGACCTGACCCCAGAGCAGCACGCGGCGCTGATGGGTGACCTGGCTGAGGTAAGTGGGGAGCATGAGGCGAGGGCACGGCATACCGACATCGTGGTCCCGCCCGAGCGGGTGGCCGAGGTGATCGCCACGATCGTCGGCCGCGGCCACCTCGCGGTCACGACCGGGCCGCCGAGCCTGGAGGACGTCTACCTCGGGCTGCTCGGTCGTCGCGACGGCACCGACCGGGGGATGGAGGTCTGATGCGCGTCCTGGTGGCCGGCTGGCGCATGCAGCTGCAGAGCATGCGCAATAACCCCGACTGGTTCCTCGCCCTCATCGTCGCGCCGCTGCAGACGGTGGTCTTCGTGACGATCTTCCAGCACGCCGGGCGCGGTGACCTGACGGCCTACGGCGTGCTCGCGCCGGTACTGATCGCGATCTGGGCCCTGTCGCT
>JAUNTT010000046.1 GCA_030538555.1 Micrococcus sp. | reverse complement strand
CGCGAAGAAGGCGACCACCACCAAGACTGCCGCCGCGGGCACCGCCAAGGCCCCGGCGAAGAAGACCACCACCACTCGCGCCAAGAAGGCCACCGCGCCGGCCGCGAAGAAGACGGCCGCCGTGGACGAGGATCTCGTTCCGACGGCCGCCGACGCCGTGGATGAGGTCGAGGAGGAGCTCGAGCCGCAGTCGGATGAGTCCGCGGCCAAGGAGCAGGCCGGCGTCAAGGGCGCGAAGGAGTCGGACGAGTCCGGCGCCTCCGGTGGCTTCGTCGTCGACAACTCGGAGGATGACGCGCCGGTCCAGCAGGTCGTCGTCGCCGGTGCCACCGCTGACCCGGTCAAGGACTACCTCAAGCAGATCGGCAAGGTCGCGCTGCTCAACGCCGAGCAGGAGGTGGACCTCGCGATGCGCATCGAGGCCGGTCTGTTCGCCGAGCACAAGATGAAGGACAACCCGATCGAGGAGTACCGCGAGCGGCGGGACATGGAGCTGATCATCGCCGATGGTCGCAAGGCGAAGAACCACCTCCTCGAGGCCAACCTGCGCCTCGTCGTCTCCCTGGCCAAGCGCTACACCGGTCGCGGCATGCTCTTCCTGGACCTCATCCAGGAGGGCAACCTCGGTCTGATCCGCGCCGTGGAGAAGTTCGACTACACCAAGGGCTTCAAGTTCTCGACCTACGCCACCTGGTGGATCCGTCAGGCCATCACGCGCGCCATGGCAGACCAAGCCCGCACCATCCGCATCCCCGTGCACATGGTCGAGGTCATCAACAAGCTCGCCCGCGTGCAGCGCCAGATGCTGCAGGACCTGGGCCGCGAACCCACCCCGGAGGAGCTGGCCAAGGAACTGGACATGACCCCGGAGAAGGTCGTCGAGGTCCAGAAGTACGGCCGCGAGCCCATCTCGCTGCACACCCCGCTGGGCGAGGACGGCGACTCCGAGTTCGGTGACCTCATCGAGGACTCCGAGGCCGTCGTGCCCTCGGACGCCGTGTCCTTCACGCTGCTCCAGGAGCAGCTGCACTCCGTGCTGGACACGCTCTCGGAGCGCGAGGCCGGTGTGGTGGCCATGCGCTTCGGCCTCACCGACGGGCAGCCCAAGACTCTCGACGAGATCGGCAAGGTCTACGGCGTGACTCGGGAGCGGATCCGCCAGATCGAGTCGAAGACCATGTCCAAGCTGCGCCACCCCTCGCGCTCGCAGGTCCTGCGGGACTACCTGGACTGAGCCCTCTGACGCGGTCGCCGCGCCGACCGCCGCAGACGCGAAGGGCCGGCACCCCGTGGGGGTGCCGGCCCTGTCGTTCTCGCTTCGCCACGGCCCGCGCATCATGACGATGCCCGGCGTGGCGGGAGGGGATCAGGTATGCAGCGTGTGGGACTGGTCCTGCCACAGCGTGGTCTGCGGACGCAGGGCGTCCTCCACGGCGCGGGCGTGATGGGCGCAGAACAGCAGTTCGCCTCCGGAGGCAAGCTGAGCGCGCACGTACGCCTGAGCACCACAGCGGTCACAACGGTCGGTGGTCTTCAGATCGGCCGGTTCAACGACGGCGGTCGTGGACATCTCGTCCTCCTTCACATTCTCGTCACGCACAGGCAGCATGCCTGCGGAGCTCGACTGATGGAACCCCATCATGGCAGATTCTGTTCCCCGCACCGGGCCCTGCCTCCCGGCGTTTCGCCTGAGGCGTAGGTGCGCTCCCGCGCCGGTGCTTCCCGTGCCAGGACGCGGCGCGGCAGTAGTCTGGAGACCGCCGCGCGGGCAGTCTCGCCGCCGCGTTGGCACGGCATCGTCAAGAAAGGCAGCCCGTCCCCGTGAGCCGCTCCACCGAGTACAACGCCCGTCACCTCTCCGTGCTGGAGGGGCTCGAGGCCGTGCGCAAGCGCCCCGGCATGTACATCGGCTCCACCGACTCCCGCGGTCTCATGCACTGCCTGTGGGAGATCATCGACAACTCGGTGGACGAGGCGCTGGCCGGCTACGGCTCCGCCATCGAGATCACGCTACACCCGGACGGGTCGGTCGAGGTCGAGGACTCCGGCCGCGGCATCCCCGTAGACGTCGAGCCCCGCACGGGACTGACCGGCGTCGAGGTGGTCTTCACCAAGCTGCACGCCGGCGGCAAGTTCGGCGGTGGCTCCTATGCGGCCTCCGGTGGCCTGCACGGTGTGGGCGCCAGCGTCGTCAACGCCCTGTCCTCCCGCCTGGACGTCTTCGTCCAGCGCGCGGGCAAGGTGCACCAGATGTCATTCCGGCGCGGCGAGCCGGGCACCTTCGCCGACGGCTCCCGGCCGTCGCCCGAGGCCCCGTTCACGCCGGGCACGGACGAGTCGCCGCTGGCCGTCGTCGGGAAGGCCAAGCGCGGGCACACCGGGACCCGGGTGCGCTATTGGGCCGATGAGCAGATCTTCCCGGCGGATTCACGCTTCTCGCTGACCGATCTCCAGGCCCGCGCGCGGCAGACCGCCTACCTCATTCCCGGGCTGCGCATCACTGTCAAGGACCGGCGCCGCCTGCCCGGCACGCCCGGTGAGTCCGGGGAGCACGTCGAGGTGTTCCAGTACGACGGAGGCATCTCCGAGTTCGCCGATCACCTCAGCGTCGGCTCGCCGGTCACCGATGTGTGGCGTCTGCAGGGCTCGGACACCTTCACCGAACGGGTGCCCGTGCTCGCTGAGGACGGCCGCTCCCACATGAAGGACGTCGAACGCACGTGCGATGTGGACGTGGCCCTGCGCTGGAGCAGCGGCTATGACACCACCCTGCGCTCCTTCGTGAACATCATCGCCACCCCGAAGGGCGGCTCCCACCAGACCGGCTTCGAGGCGGCGCTGCTCAAGACCTTCCGCGCCCAGGTGGCCGCGAATGCCCGCAAGCTGAAGGTCGGCTCGGACAAGCTCGAGCGCGACGACGTCCTGGCCGGCATGACGGCGGTGCTCACCGTCCGCCTGGCCGAGCCCCAGTTCGAGGGCCAGACCAAGGAAGTCCTCGGCACCCCGGCCGTGCGCAAGATCGTGGCCACAGTGGTGGAGCGCGAGCTCAGTGCCCTGCTCACCTCACGGGCGAGGGATCTGAAGCAGCAGTCCAGTGTGCTGCTGGAAAAGGTCGTCGCGGAGATGAAGTCGCGGATCTCCGCGCGCACCCACAAGGAGAACCAGCGGCGCAAGAACGCGCTGGAGTCCTCGTCGATGCCCTCGAAGCTCGCCGACTGCCGCTCCTCCGATGTGGCCTCCTCCGAGCTGTTCATCGTGGAGGGCGACTCCGCCTTGGGCACCGCGAAGCTCGCACGCTCCTCGGACTTCCAGGCGCTGCTGCCGATTCGCGGCAAGATCCTCAACGTCCAGAAGGCCTCCGTGGGGGACATGCTCTCCAACGCGGAGTGCGCCGCGCTGATTCAGGTGGTCGGCGGGGGCGCCGGACGCAGCTTCGACCTGGAGGCGGCCCGGTACGGCAAGGTGATTCTCATGACCGACGCCGACGTCGATGGCGCCCACATCCGTACCCTGCTGCTGACGCTGTTCTTCCGGTACATGCGCCCGCTCGTGGAGGCTGGCCGCGTGTATGCCGCGGTCCCGCCGCTGCACCGCGTGGAGGCGGTGACCCGCGGCGTCAAGGAGCGCGAGGTCATCTACACCTACTCGGAGCGCGAGCTGCACGAGGTGCTCGCCCGGCTCGAGGCCGAGGGCCGCAGCTACCGCGAGCCGATTCAGCGCTACAAGGGCCTGGGCGAGATGGACGCCGATCAGCTGGCGGAGACCACCATGGACCCGCGCCAGCGCATGCTGCGCCGCATCACGATCAGTGAGGTGGCCGCCGCCGAGCACGTGTTCGATCTGCTCATGGGCTCCACGGTGGCTCCGCGCAAGGAGTTCATCGTCTCCGGCGCGAAGGAGCTCGATCAGGAGCGCATCGACGCCTGAGCGGGCTCGCTCGTCCTGCCCCGGCGGCCCGCAGCAACGGGCGCGCGGACCTGAAGCTCAGCTGCCCTGGTAGTAGGCGCGCAGGCGGCGCAGCCCCTCGGCCATGGACACCGAGGGTGTCCACTGCAGGAGATCCTGGGTGCGCCGTTGGTCGAACCAGTGCGCGGTGGAGAGCTGTTCGGCGAGGAACTCGGTCAGCGGCGGTTCGCCGTCGCCGGTGGTGCGCAGGCCGAAGAGATTGCGCTCCCAGGCCTTCTCCACCAGGGCACCGGCACGGCGGGCCAGCCCCGCGGGGATCCGGCGCGTGGGGGCGGGGGCACCGCCGGCCACGGCGATGTCCCGCACGAGCTCCGCGATGGGCCGCGGCTCTCCGTTGGTGACCACGAGGGCCTCACCGTGGTGGTGGTCCGCGGCGGACACCGCCGCCAGCACGGACTCGACGGCGTTCCACGTGTAGAGGGTGTCCACGAGGGCGGCGCCGGAGCCCAGCACGGGCATGCGACCGGCCTTGGCCCGCTCGATGATGCGCTCGGTCAGCTGCGGATCACCGGGACCCCACATCAGGTGCGGGCGCAGCGCTAGCACGCGGAAGTCAGGGGCATCGGCGCCCAGGGCGATGAGCTCACCGGCGGCCTTCGTGCGGGCATAGGGGCCTCGGGCGTGCTCGGGGGAGGCGACGCCGGCACCCTCGCCGACGATCGAGGATCCGGCATGCGCCACGGACGGCGAGGAGATGTGCACGAAACGCTTGACGCCGGCGCGGCGAGCAGCGTCCACCACCGTCCGGGTGCCGCCCACGTTGATGGCCTCGAAGTCGGATTCGGCTCCGCCCATCGAGACCTTCGCGGCCACGTGGACCACGGTGTCGGCGCCGTCCACGGCCGCGGCCACCGCCGTGGCGTCGGTGACGGAGCCCTGACGATCCTGCACACCCTCCACCTGTGAGGGGCGACGCTGCAGGGTGACGACCTCGTTGCCGGCCTCCACGAGCGCTCGCGCCACGCCCGCGCCGAGCACGCCCGAGGCCCCGGTCACGAGGACGCGACGCGACTCGAGGCGTTCGTAGAGCTGAACCATGCCCTCCGCGTCCACGTCCACGTCATAGCCGAGATGCTTCATCAGATCCGCCCCACCTTCCCGCCGGCCAGCACGTCCTCGGCCCACGCCGCAATGCGGGTGCGGTCGATCTTCGAGTTGTGGCGGATGTCCGTGGGGACCTCGTGGGTCACGAGCACGGCGGCCACCGGCAGCGGGGCGACGGCATCGCGCACCGCGCGCGCCAACCCGCTCGGGGCCACACCGGGCTCGGGTCGGCCATCCCGCGTGTGCCCGGGCTGCCGCGGCGGAACGGTGGCCGGCGTCGCGGGCTCCACCACGACGACGACGGCCTGCGTCCCGGCCGGACCGACTCCGACGACCGCGCAGCGCGAGACCATCGGCAACGCATCGACCTGCGCCTCGGGACCACCCGGGGCCAGGGGGCCCTGCGGGGTCGTCAGCACATGTTGCAGCCGTCCCTCGATCCACAGTTGACCCTGCGCGTCGAGGTGGCCGACGTCGTTGGTGCGGTGGTAGACCTGGCCATCGCCGGTGATCAGCGAGTCACGCTTGGACTGGTGGTCGGTGAACCATAGGGCGTCATAGCGCTCCTTCAGGTGCGGTGCCGAGACGACCACTTCGCCCAGCACGGAGTGCCCGGCCTGCGAGTCCAGCAGCACCTCGTCCGGGGTGCCGTCGGGCAGCAGCGGCGCGATCCGCAGCGTGACGCCGTCCACGGGGCGGCCCACACACACGCCGGCATCGGGGGCCGCGACCAACTGCTCCACGGTGTCCGCGTCGATGTCGGTCAGCAGCAGACCCTCGGTCATCCCGTAGGGCGAATGCAGCGTGGCGTTGGGCATCACCGTGGCGACCTGGCGCATCAGCTGCGGCGAGACCGGCGCGCCCGCGGAGAGGGCCGTGGTGATGCGCGCGAGCGTGGCCCGCTGCTCGGCCGTGAGGTCCTCGGCCGTGGCCACCACATTGCGCAGGGCGGCGGGGGAGGCGAAGAGGATGCTCGACTGCCCGGCCTCGGCCGCTTCGGCCAGCCCCGCGGCGGTGAGGGTGGCGGGCTGGGTGACATCCATGTCCGGTGCCACCGAAGTGGCTCCCAGTGCGGGGCCCAGGAGCGCGAACGGCGCGAATCCGGCCAGCAGCGAGGTCCCCGGGGCGATGCCCAGCACCGCGCGCACGCGGGCGACCACCTGTTCGAGGCGGGCGTGCGTGTAGACCACGCCCTTGGCGGGACCCGTGGAGCCCGAGGTGAACAGCACGGCCGCTTCGGCATCGCGCTCCGGCACGGGCAGGGGCTGGCCTTCGGCGTCATGGGGCCCGGTGCGGGCGTCCTGGTGGCGCTCCATCAGAGCGTAGAGGGAGGTGCTGACCTGCAGCAGTCGCCGCTGGGCCGCGGGCAGGGTGCTCACCGAGATGCGGGTGCCGGGCCAGTTCTGTGCGCGGGCCACCGTGAGTCCGGGCACCTGGCCCAGGATCCAGTCGGGGCGCGCGGAGCGCACGGCGCGGGTCATGCCCGCGATGCCCAGGCCCTGATCGGCGACCACGGCCACCGCCCCGATGCGCAGGACCGCGTACAGGGCGGCGGTGAGGTCGCGGCCCGGGGGAATGAGCATGGACACCCGATCCCCGGGACGCATGCCCTCGGCCCAGAGCCCGGCGGCCATCGCGGACACCTTCTCCTGCAGCTCACCCCAGCTCACGGCCACCGCGCGGTGGCGGCGGCGAATCAGGGCACGCGTGCTTCCCGTGCCCGCCATGTCCACCAGGGCCGTGTACTCGCGGTCAGCGGACTCGAGGGCACCCCAGTCCATGAGGTGGTCCCACATGCGCGGCGTGTCGGCGTCGTCGGCGGGGTCCGCCGTGCCCACGCTGGTGGGCAGGCCGGAGCCGGGCTCATCGAGCTGCCCAGCGCGCAGCAGGTGCAGCCAGGCGAGCAGGGGCGTGCCCAGGTCACGATCGTCGATCAGCAGGTGACCGGCCTGCTCATAGCGGTGCACGCGGGCGGCCGGCAGCCGCAGACGCAGATCGTCCAGGAAGCGGTCCAGGAACACGGGGTCATCCGCGCCCCAGAGGATCAGGGCGGGGGTCTTGGCCTGACCCAGGCGGGTGACCGAGTCCGCGACGGCTGTGAGCGTGGCATGACTGCCGTGCTCGGGGCCGACGGGGATGTCCGCGACGAAGCCGCCGACGCCGCCGCGCTGGGCGGCGTGCGGATAAGGCGCGTGGTAGGCGGCCCGGACTTCGGGCTCGAGGCGGGGATTCGCCAGGGAGGTGGTCACGGAGAGGAAGGCATCGGTGCGCACCGTGGTGCCCGGCAGCATCGGACCGGCCAGCGCGGCCTGCAGGGGCAACGGAATCGGCGTGCCCTCGGGCTGGTGGATGGCCGTGTTCAGGGTGACGACGCCGGAGATCAGCTCGGGGTGGCGGCCCGCCCAGCCCAGGGAGACGACGCCGCCCCAGTCGTGGCCCAGCGTGATCAGCTCATGCTCGCCCGACTCCACCAGCTCACGCAGGTGCAGGGCATCCACCAGGGCGTCCATGTCATCGATGCGCGCCGTGAGGCTGCGGTAGGTGTCGCCGCGCGTGCCCATCGTGGCGGCCCGGGGCAGCTCAGGGTGTTCGAGGCGCTCCGAGTAGCCCATGTCCAGCTGATCGGGGGCCACCACGCGCCAGGCCGCGAGGCCGGCCTGGGCCGCCTCGAGCGTGGCGCGCATGATCGAGCGCCACAGGTACGAGTACGTGGGGTTGCCGTGCACCGCGAGGATGGTGCCCACCGGGGCGACGCCCAGCGCGGCCAGTGCGGGACCGGTGTCACCGACGTGCAGGGTGCGCTCGAGACCGGAAGGATCGGCGGTCGAGGCGATCGTCATCAGTCGAGACCACTGAGGGTCCCAGCCCGGCAGGGCGGCGGCGTCGGGAAGCTGGGCGGGCGCGGCGTCGATCTTCACGGTGTCTGATCAGTTCCTTACCACTCGAGTTCGAGCATCGCGGTGTTGAGTCCGGACCCCACGCCCAGGCACAGGATCCGGTCGCCGGGGCTGAGGCGCGCCTGTTCGCGGACGAGGGTGATGGGCAGGGAGGCCGGGCCCACATTGCCCAGCTCGGGGAAGGTGACGGGCACCTTGGCGGCGTCGACGCCGGTCTGCTCGACCATCGCGGTGGTGTGCAGCTGCGAGACCTGGTGGGTGATGTAGCGGTCCAGCCTGTTCCAGTCCCACTCGGCGGGCACATCGCGCCACGCGTCCATGACCAGTCCCATGCCGTCGGTGAGCAGAGCGTTGGAGTCCGTGTACATGCCGTGGTGGTCGCCCACGCAGAGCCCGTGATGCTCGGAGCCGGCGCGCGTGATGCCGCGCACGATGCGGTGTGCCTCCGGGTGGTTCTCGCGGGGCCCGATGACGGCGGCCGCCGCGCCGGAGCCCAGAGTCAGGGACGCGAACTGCTCCATGAAGTTGCCGCGGTGGGTGGAGTCGGCGTGCAGGTTGCGGATGGTGGCCTCGTGGACCAGCGAGGTGTCCTCGGCGGCAACAATGACCGCGTAGTCCAGCTGTCCGGCCTCGATCAGTGACGAGGCCAGCATGATGCCGTTGACGAAGCCCAGGCACGCGTTGGTGATGTCGAAGTTTGTGGCGGAGGTCGGCAGCCCCATGAGGTGGTGGATGCGCACCGCTACGGAGGGCTCGAGTGCGGCGCGAGACACCGAGGTGTTGATGAGCAGGCCCACGCGGGAGGCCTCGATGCCCGCCTCGGCCAGCGCATCGGTGCCCGCCTGCGCGGCGGCTTCCTGGAAGTCCTGGACCTCGTCATCCCACTCGCGGCGGGTGCGCACCCCCGCCACGCGGTGCAGCAGCCCCTGGGGCAGTCGCAGTCGTCCGAGGACTCCGGCCAGCTGCTCATCGAGGTCCTCGGAGGTGGTCACGGTGGGTGCCGTCACCTCGGTGACCGCCAGGAGCGCGGCGCGGGAGTATTCGAAGCTGGCGTTGCCGGTCACGGTCGGGTACCTGTACCAATCGGAAAGAGGATGGTCGTCACGGGTGACCCGTCCAGCGCGGTCCGCGGGGCATGCACGCACTTCAAGGTCAGGGAAACACTGTAGCCCAGCGCAGGCGCGCACCGCGGGCGCGGTGCGCGCGATGTCCGCTCCGGGCGCAGGTCAGGCGGAGGAACCGGTGGCCTGTCCCTCCGCTTCACCGCGCGCGGCGCTCGCTTCGGTGTCGTCGGCGGGCGTCTGTGGACGCGGCACGGGGGAGGCACCAGTGCCCAGCGCCTCGATCTTCGAGTCGACCGGAACGCCCGAGCCGTCGCGGCGGCCGAACTCGGCCGGCAGCGCGCGCGCCACGCCCGCCGCACTGGCCGCCAGGACCGGTGTGGCACCGGCATAGGCCCGGATCAGCCCGGTCTCGCCCTTGAGGAGTCGATGGGCGCGCACGCCGGCGGTGCCGCGGCCCTTGCTCGGATACTCGCCCAGCGGAGTCACCTTGACCGAGCCGGGTGCGGAGCCCAGCAGATCTGACTCGCCGTCCGCCACGGTCACGACGACGCTGGCCCGCTCGGTCTCGGCGGCCGCCGCCTCGGTGACCACAGTGTGCGCAGGGCACACGCTGAAACTGAGGACGGCGTCGTCGGGCCCGAGCTTCATCCCGGCGATGCCGGCCCCCGCCGGACCCTGGGGCCGCACGAGCGAGGCCGTGTAGTGCAGCAGCTGCCCACCCGCACTGATGAAGACCAGGTGGTCGTCCTCCTGGGCGGCGTGCTCCACGCCCACCACGGTGTCCGAGCCCTTGAGGGTGATCGCCTCGAACGCATCGCGGTTCAGCGGCCACTCCGGGCGCACACGCTTGACGACGCCGCCGCGCGTGGCCAGGGCGATCACGGCGTCGAGGGCCACCATGCCCACGAGCGTCTCGCCCTTCTCGAGCGGAACGAAGTCCTTCGCGGGCACCGAGGCGCTCAGATCCGGGGAGGGAGAGGCGGTCGGGGCCACCGCGATGTCCACGACCTGGATTCGGTGCACCCGTCCGCGCGAGGTCACGGCCCCGACCTCGCCGCGCGCGGTGGTGGCCACCACGCTGCGCAGCGCATCGTGCTTGCGGCGCCGCGCGCCCGGGGCCACCTCGGTGCGGTCGAGCGTGCGCAGCAGGCGTCCGGAGGTGCTCAGCAGCACCCAGCACGCGGCATCGGGGACCATCAGCGATGCCGCCGGCGACGCGGCGGGAGCGGCCGCCGCGGGGGCCGCGGCGAGGGTCTCCGCCTCGAGCAGCACGGTGCGTCGCGCATCCCCGTACTGGGCCGCGACCTCCTCGAGCTCGGTCGAGACCAGCTCCCGCAGGCGCGCGTCCGAGGCGAGGATGGCCTCGAGCTCGGCGATGGCCGCCGCGAGCTCATCGCGCTCGGCCTCGAGCTCGATCCGCGAGAACTTGGTGAGCTGGCGCAGCCGCAGCTCGAGGATGTGATCGGCCTGGACCTGGCTGAGATCGAAGACCTGCATCAGCCGGGTGCGCGCGGCGGCCGTGTCATCCGAGGAGCGGATGATCTCGATGACCTCGTCGATGTCCACGAGGGCCAGCAGCAGTCCCTCCACGAGGTGCAGCCGCTCCCGACGCCGGGCCAGACGATAGGCGGTCCGGCGTCGCACCACGTCGAGTCGGTGGGCCACGTAGACCTCGAGCATGGCCTTGAGGCCCAGGGTGCGCGGCTGCCCGTCGACGAGGGCCACGTTGTTGATGCCGAAGGACTCCTCGAGCGGGGTGTGCCGGTAGAGCGCGGCGAGCACGGCCTGGGGCTGGAACCCGGACTTCAGCTCGATGACGAGCTTGAGTCCGTGGCGCCGATCGGTGAGGTCGACGACGTCGGAGATGCCGGTGAGCTTCTTGGCATCGACCGCATCCTTGATCTTCTCGATCACCTTCTCGGGCCCGACGCCGTAGGGCAGCTCGGTCACGACGAGCCCGGTCTTGCGGGCCCGCACCTGCTCGACGGCCACGGTGGCGCGGGTCTTGAAGGTGCCGCGGCCCGTGGCATAGGCGTCCCGGATCCCGTCCAGGCCCACGATGCGACCGCCGGAGGGCAGATCGGGTCCCGGAACGAAGCGCATGAGGTCCTCGAGGTCGGCCTCCGGCTCGGCGAGCAGGTGCCGGGCCGCGGCCACCACCTCGCGCAGATTGTGCGGGGCCATGTTGGTGGCCATGCCCACCGCAATGCCCGAGGCCCCGTTGACCAGCAGGTTCGGATACGCGGCCGGCAGCACGCCGGGCTGCTGGAACTGATTGTCGTAGTTGGGGACGAAGTCGACGGTGTCCTCGTCGAGGTCCGCGGTGAGCGCCAGTGCGGCGGGCGCCATCCGGGCCTCGGTATAACGGGGCGCGGCGGGGCCGTCGTCGAGGGAGCCGAAGTTGCCGTGCCCGTCCACCACGGGCAGGCGCAGGGAGAAGGCCTGGGCCATGCGCACCATCGCGTCATAGATGGCGCCGTCGCCGTGGGGGTGCAGCTTGCCCATGACCTCGCCGACCACGCGGGCGGACTTCACATGGCCCTTGTCCGGGCGCAGGCCCATCTGAGACATCATGAACAGGATGCGCCGCTGCACCGGCTTGAGTCCGTCGCGGGCATCCGGCAGGGCGCGCGAGTAGATCACCGAGTACGCGTACTCGAGGAAGGACGCCTCCATCTCCTGGGAGACGTCGATGTCGACGATGTTCTCCTGATCCAGGGAGATCGGCTGCACCGCATCCTCGGATGCGGTGCGTCGGCGGGGGGAGCGAGCCATCATGGTGGGTCAGTTATCCTCAAGATCGCGAGCGACTGGCTAGGCTGAATCCTATGGCTGAGACCCACGCAAGTCCCGAATATCCGCGGCACTGGGAGGCCGACGTCGTGCTCAGGGACGGGACCACGGCACGCCTGCGCCCCATCCGTCCCGACGACGCCGAGGGCCTGCAGGACATGCACCGCGGCCAGTCCGAGGCCTCGATCTACCTGCGCTACTTCACGTACAAGTCCGAGCTCTCGCGCAAGGACCTCGAGCGCTTCACCCAGGTGGACTACACGGATCGCGTGGCGTTCGTGATCACGCGCCGCGGCAAGATCCTCGGCGTCGGACGCTATGACCGCTACCCGGGCAAGCCCATCGCCGAGGTCGCGTTCAACATCTCCGACGCCGCCCAGGGCCGCGGCCTCGGATCGATCTTCATGGAGCACCTGGCCGTGGCCGCGCGGGAGAACGGCATCCGCCGCTTCACGGCCGAGGTCCTGCCGGAGAACCGGAAGATGCTCAACGTGTTCCAGGAGTCCGGCTTCGAGGTGGCTCGCCACTTCGAGGACGGCGTGGTGGCCGTCGAATTCCCGATCGACCCCACCGCGCGGTGGCGGGCCGTCATGGAGTCCCGGGAGCACCGCGCCGAGGCGCAGTCGCTGGCGGAGATCGTCAATCCCTCGACCGTGGCCGTGGTCGGTGCCTCCCATGAGACCGGCTCCGTGGGCCAGGCCGTGCTGCGCAACATCCTCGACGCCGGCTTCACCGGCACCGTGCACGCCGTGAACCGCTCCGGCGGCACCGTGGCCGGCCTGGACGCCTCTGAGCAGCTCGCGGATGTGCCGGGCCCCGTGGACCTCGTGGTGGCCGCGGTCCCGAAGGATCAGATGCCTTCGGTGATTGAGCAGTGCGCCGAGCTCAACGTCAAGGGTGTGCTGGTGTTCGCCTCCGGTTATGCCGATGCTGGCGCCGAAGGCGTGGCGGCGCAGCGCGCGCTGGTCTCGCAGGCACGAGCCGGCGGCATGCGGATCATCGGGCCGGCCTCGGCCGGACTGGTGTGCACGGATCCCGCCGTGCGCCTCAACGCCTCAGCCGCCCCGGGCCTGGCCCAGCGCGGTCCCATCGGCCTGTTCAGCCAGTCTGCGGCGCTGTCCTCGATGCTCACGGCGGCGGCGAAGCGCAGGGGGGTCGGGGTGTCCACCGTGATCAGCGCCGGCAATCGCGCGGACGTCTCCGGCAATGACGCGATGCAGTTCTTCGAGGACGACCCCCACACCGCCGCCGTGGGGATCCAGCTGGAGTCCTTCGGCAATCCGCGCAAGTTCTCCCGCATCGCCCGGCGTCTGTCCCGGACCAAGCCCGTCGTGGTGGTGCGCTCCGACGTCACGGGACGATCCCTGCCGCCCGGTCACGCCACCCGCACCACCCAGGCGCCTGAGGGCACCGTGGACTCGATGCTCGACCAGACCGGCGTCATCGAGGTGCACACCCACGAGGACCTCATGGACGTGCTCCAGGCTCTGGCCTCCCAGCCCCTGCCAGCCGGGGGTCGCGTGGTGCTGGTCAGCGATTCGCTCGCCCTGGACCGGCTGGGCCGCGACGCCGCCGCCGCCCACCGCCTCGAGGTCGTCGCCAGCGTGGGGCTCACCCCCGCTGAGGACGGGGCGGCCCAGGGCGTGGACCGCCTGGTCGAGCACGTGCGCACCGCACTTGAGCACGCGCACGCCGACGCCGTCGTCGTGCTGGGCCGCCTGGGACTGCACCAGGACGCCGGGGACCCGGCACGCCTGGCCGCGGGTCTCGCCGAGGTCAGCGCCGGGGCCGCGATCCCGGTGCTCGCCTGCCTCTCGGACGTCGTCGACCCCGCCTACACCACCGCGACCCTGGGAGCGGCGCGCTCGGCCGAGGATCAGCAGGAGCCCGGGGCGCGCCAGTTCGGCGTGCCGGTGTATCCGGCGCCGCAGCAGGCCCTGCGCGTGCTCGGCAAGCTCGTGGACTACCAGCGCTGGCGGGGCCAGGAGGCCGGCGAGTACGTGGAGCTCACCGACGTGGACCGGGCCGGGGCCGAGGCCTTCGTGGACGAGGTGCTCGCCCGGGGCGGCGGCACGGAGCTGACCCGGCTCGATGCGCAGGAGACCACGCGCCTGCTCGGCTGCTACGGGATCACGGTGCTGCCAGCGCAGCGCTTCACCACCGTGGAGGAGGCCGTTCAGGCCGCCGAGAGCTTTGGGTTCCCCGTGGCCCTGCGCTCCGTGGACCCCCACCTGCGCCATCGCCTGGACCTGGGCGGGGTGCGCCTGAACATCCAGGATGCCGACTCGCTGCGGCGCAATGTCACGCAGATGCGGCAGGTCCTCGCCGCCTTTGGGGTGAGCGAGCTCGAGGTCCAGGCCATGGCCGAGCCGGGGCAGGCGTGCATCCTCGAAGCACTCGAGGACCCGCTGATCGGCCCCGTGGTCTCCTTCGGCATCGCCGGAGATGCCACGGACCTGCTCGACGATTGGGTGCACCGGGTGCCGCCGCTGACCGATCAGGACGTGGCTCAGATGATTGACGCCCCGCGCGCGGCCGTGAAGCTGCGCGCGCAGGGCGGGGTCCCCGCGGCGCAGCGTGCCGGGCTGGCCGATCTGGTCACGCGGGTGGCCGCGTTGAAGGATGATCTGCAGCACGTGGCGCGGCTGCGCTTCCACCCGGTGCTCGCGGGGCCGACGACCACCACGGTGCTGAAGGCGGAGGTGGACATCGCCCACGCCGGTCAGCGCACCGACTCGGCGCGGCGGGCCATGCGCGGGGACTGATCTCCACAGCCTGCTCCGCAGCCCGGCTGGGCTGACTACGATGGCGTGCATGACTCCTCAGCCGCGCAACCACAGTTCGGGCCATGACGCTCACCGTTCGCCGCTGTCCCGCCTGATCGGCGGGGGCTCCGGCCGCTCGGTCGGCTCCGGGCCCTCCTTGGCGCAGTCGCTGGTCAAGGCCGGGTTCTACCCGGACCTGCTGGCCCATGCCCTCGACGAGGAGCTGGAGGGGCGCGAGGTGCGCGCGCATCTGGTGCACCTGGACACACACTTCGACTTCGACGAGATTCACCGGCACATCACCGTGCTGGCGGTGTGCGATGACGTGGTGGTGGCGGCCCACTTGGACGATCACCCCCTGGATGAGCAGGGCCAGCACATGATGGCCCAGGTCTCCACCGAGCTCGTCGCGCTCAAGGCGATCTCCACCGTGGTGATCTCCACCGGTCACGTGGACCCCGCCCGCTTCCGTCCCGGCGCTCCCGTGTCCGAAATGACGCTGGGCGTGCAGTGGGCCGGTGGGCAGCGCATCGACCTGCAGCCGGCCGGCTGCGCCGACCCCCAGTGCGACGCCGACCACGGCTACACCGGCACCTCCACCCGCGAGGACCTCGTGGTCCGGGTGGCCGCCGAGGCCGACGGGCAGCAGGCCGTGGACGACGCGGTGGCCTTCGCCCGCGCCCTGCGCCGCGCACACGTCGCCGCCACCGCGTGAGCCGCCGCCCGTGAACGCCGACGCGCCGGCACCGCCGAGTTCGCCGACGGCGCCCGAGTCGAGTCTGCGCTCGGTACTGCCCTCCGCGGCCGCCGCCCTCGGGGTGGCCGGGATGCCCAATGCACTGCGCTGGCCCGCCACGCGCCGCGCCGTGGTGGTCATGGTCGACGGGCTGGGCCGCGCCCTGCTGCGCCGCTTCGGCGGGCACGCCCCGTTCCTCAAGTCCGCCATGGCTGAGCACGGCCGTGTCCTGCAGGCCGCCATCCCGACGACGACGGCCGCCTCCCTGACCAGCTTCGGCACCGGTGAGGATCCGGGCGTGCACGGCATTGTCGGCTACGACGTGCTGGACCCCGAGCGGGGCGTGGTGATCAATCAGCTGGGCGGCTGGGACGAGCGCACGGATCCGCTGACCTGGCAGCCGTTGCCCACCGTGCTCGAACGCGCCGAGCAGGCCGGTGTGGACGTCGTGACCGTCTCCCTGCCGGCCTTCGAGCACAGCGCACTGACCCGCGCGGCGCTGCGGGGGGGACGCTTCCTCGCTGGCCGGTCCATGACGGCCCGCGCCCAGCTGGCCGCCCAGGAGGTCGGGGCGGCCCGGGTCCCGCTGCTCGTCTATCTCTACTTCAATGAGCTGGACAAGGCCGGGCACCGCAGCGGGGTGGGCTCCGAGGCCTGGCTCTACGCCCTGGAGGAGCTCGACGCGACCCTGCGACGCCTGCACCAGCGGTTGCCAGCGGGCTCAACCCTGGCCATCACGGGCGACCACGGCATGATGGACATCCCCGCCTCGCGGCGCATCGACGTCACAGCCCGGGACGGGAACGGGGCGCTGCGGTGGCCGCACCTGATGGAGCATGTGGCGCATCTGGCGGGCGAGCCGCGCTGCGTGCAGGTCCACCTCGATCCTGCCGCGACGCCGGCCCAGCGCGACGCGGTCCTGGCGGCCTGGCAACAGGTCTGGGGGAGCCAGGCGTGGATTCTCACGCGCGAGGAGGCTACGGCCGCCGGGTGGTTCGGCGAGACGGTGACGGACAGGGTCGCGCCGCGGATTGGTGATCTTCTGGTGGCACCGCATACGGATCTCGCGCTCTATGACGGGGCGCGGGTGGATCCGCAGGCCTTTGAGATGGTGGGCCAGCACGGCTCGCCGACCCGCGCCGAGCGCGAGGTGCCCCTGATCCTGCTCAGCACCTGAGCTGGAGGGCACGGGGCGGGGCATCCGCAGGGGAGTGCGCCGGCGAGGAAGCTCAGTCGTTCTTGCGACCGAAGATGATCTCGTCCCAGCTGGGCACCGACGAGCGCTTTCCGGTGCTCTTGGCCCTGGACTTCGCCGGACGCGGTGAGGTCGGCGCGGCCTTGTCGGCGTCGTCCGCGTTCGAGTTCGCGTCCTCGTTCGCCGAGTCGGCGGGCTGCGCGCTCTGCGGGGACGGTTCCGTGGCGGTGGGGAACCGGTACACGGCGGCATCGCTGGAGTCGGCGTCGTCGTCCCACAGGTACTCGGTGCTGGCCGATTCCGCGTCCGCCGCACGGCGATCCTCGGTGCCCGAGGCGGGCTCATGCTCCCGGGTCAGGAGCAGGGCCAGGGTGTCGTCGGAGTCCTCGTCGGCGCCCAAGCGCTGGCCGCGGCGGGCGCGGAGGATGTCGAGGAGCTGGTCCTGCTGTTCCTGATCGTCCCCGTCGTTCTCGCGGCGCTGGTCCTCGCGGGCTGCCCGCCGCGGCAGGGCGGTCGGTTCGGCCACCTCACCCTCAGCCTCGTCGGCTTGCGCGGCGTCGACGTGCGCGGGGGACGTCTCCACCGGGGCGTCCTCGGCCGCGCCGGTGTCCTCTTCTTCGACGTCGAACACGGCGGCGTCCGCCTCCTCCTGCGCCGCCGGGCGTACCTCCCAGTCCTGGGCGTCGCTGAGCAGGCGGGCCCACCGATTCGCGTGATCAACCGAGCGGGCGCCGGGACGGTAGCTCCACCGGGCCGGGGGAGTGTCCCGAGTGGGCAGCGTGTGCAGGAGCCCGGCATCGAAGACAGCGGTCACGGTCCATCCGCCGTGTGCCTCCTTCCAGGCGTCCCAGGAGATCGCGTCGGCGTCGCCGCCGAGCTGCTGAAGCCGATGGCCGACGATCTCTTCGAGGGTGCTGGGGCCGCCGTCGTCGACGATGTCCGAGTAGAGATCCGGGCCGCCGACCCAGATCTCCGTGGCGCGGGCCGTCTGGGCCACCCAGGCGCGCTCGGCCACCACGGGGTACTCGAAGGTGCGCACGCGGGCCAGCGAGGTGCCGGTGGACTCGGCCACCTCCTCGGCGGTCGCGCCAGCGCGAATGCGGGCTTGGATCTCCTTGGGGCTGAGCGGCTCGCGCGGGGCGCTCGGCGCCGCGGCGGGCTCCTGAGCGACCGACATGCTCCTGACACTGGCCTCTCGGGTGACGCCGTCCTCTCGGGAGACGC
>JAUNTT010000197.1 GCA_030538555.1 Micrococcus sp. | reverse complement strand
CGCCCTCGGTGATCCGGCGCAGGGCCTCGCCGAGGTTGGTGGCGCCGCACACGAAAGGCACGTCGAAGCCCCACTTGTCGATGTGGTTGACGTAGTCGGCCGGGGAGAGCACCTCGGACTCGTCGATGAAGTCCACCCTCAGAGACTGCAGCACCTGCGCCTCCACGAAGTGCCCGATGCGCGCCTTGGCCATCACGGGGATGGACACGGCCTCGATGATGCCGTCGATCAGGTCCGGGTCGGACATGCGGGCCACGCCGCCCTGCGCGCGGATGTCCGCGGGGACGCGCTCGAGCGCCATGACGGCCACCGCGCCGGCGTCCTCGGCGATCCGGGCCTGCTCCGGGGTCACCACGTCCATGATGACGCCGCCCTTGAGCATGTCGGCCAGGCCGCGCTTGACGCGGGTGGTGCCGGTGCCGCGGGCGCCGTCGTCGGCCTGGTCCGAGGTGCTGGCGGAGAAGGAACGGGAGGAGTGCTCGGTCATGATGTCCTTTGTCAGGAGAGGATCAACGGGGCTTCAGAGCACATGGTGCCACCTTCGGCATGAAACTGCGCAGTCGGGGCCCGACGACGCCGGGCCGCGTCGGCGTCGAGGGGTGGGTCCGGCGTCGGGATGGGGAGGGGTGCCGGGGATGGCGACGGGGATGGCGACGGGCGGCCCACTACTTGCCGGTAGCGGTGCGCCGCTTAGGCTGGGGGCATGGACATTGGAGTCCCTCGGGAGATCAAGGACAACGAGCGCCGCGTCGCCCTGACGGCCGCCGGCGTGACCGAACTGACCAGGCAGGACCACACCGTCGTGGTCGAGGCCGGGGCGGGCGTGGGGTCGGGAGTCACCGACGACGCCTACCGCGAGGCCGGCGCCGAGGTCGTGGACACGGCCGAGGAGGTGTGGGAGCGCGCCGATCTGCTGCTCAAGGTCAAGGAGCTGGTGGGCGAGGAGCTCGAGCGGCCGCGCGAGGGCCAGGTCATCTTCACCTACCTTCATCTGGCGGCGTCCGCGGACTGCGCGAAGGCGCTGCTGGATTCCGGTGCGACGTCGATCGCGTACGAGATGGTGGAGCGCTCAGGCCCGCATGGCCGAACGTTCCCGCTGCTGGCGCCGATGAGCCAGGTGGCCGGCCGCATGGCTCCGCTTGAGGGCGCGCACCACTTGATGATGGCCCAGGGCGGATCCGGCGTGCTGCTCTCCGGTGTGCCGGGGACGCGGGCCGCGCGGGTGGCCGTGATCGGCGGCGGTGTGGCCGGCGAGCATGCTGCGCTGGTGGCCTCCGGGCTGGGCGCGCAGGTCACCGTGCTGGACGTGAACCTGGACCGGCTGGCCGCGCTCGAGGTGATGCACGGGTCGCGGGTGCGGACCTTGGCTTCGAATCACGCGTCGATCGCGGAGACGGTGGCCGATGCGGATCTGGTGATCGGCTCGGTGCTGATCCCGGGTGCCGCAGCGCCCAAGCTGGTGACCGAGGAGATGGTGGAGGCGATGCGTCCGGGCTCGGTGCTCGTGGACATCGCGATCGACCAGGGCGGCTGCTTCGCCGTCTCCAAGCCCACCACCCACCAGGAGCCGACCTTCACCGTGGGCGACAAGGTGGTCTACGCCGTAGCCAACATGCCCGGCGCGGTGCCGCAGTCCTCGACGGCCGCCCTGACCAACGCCACCCTGCCGTACATCACGAAGCTCGCGAACAAGGGCTGGAAGGACGCGATCGCCGCGGACCGCGGCTTCGCCGCCGGCCTGTCCACCACCGAGGGCACCCTGCAGCACTCCACCGTGGTCGACTCCCTCGAGGAACCGCTGAATCTCGACCGCCACACCGTGTTGCGTCCCGTGAAGGATGTGCTGTCCCTGACAGACTGACGCCATCACTTGCACCGTGCAGCGCGGCGCCGGGCCCGGGATCACCCCGCGGTACCGGCGCCGCGTTGGTGTGTGGGGTGGGTGGTGGCGGGTGTGTCCCCGCCCGAGTGCTCCGGGGTGGGCAATGTCCCCGGCCCGTCGTAGGCAATGTCCCTCTTCCCCGCTCCGTGGTGGGCAATGTCCCGCGGCCACGCTCCGTGGTGGGCAATGTCCCGCAAATTCAAGAATGCGGGACACTGCCCACCATGGACCGCTCGGCCGGAGCACAAGTCACCTCGGACAGGCCTGACCAGCGCTCCCGGGTGAGATGTGCACCAACCGCCCACTCCAGGGTGAGCGCTGCACCGTTTTTCGCGCTGAACGGTGCAGTGCTCACCCGCGAGTATCCGGGGTGAAAACAACTCACCTGGGAGCGGCTGGACCCGCTCACTTCTCACCCCGGATCAGCTGGGCCCGTTCA
>JAUNTT010000045.1 GCA_030538555.1 Micrococcus sp. | reverse complement strand
TCCCGCCACCCCTGACACTCCCACCACCCCCGACGCCTCGACGACGCCGTCGCGCTCCTATCAGGACGAGGGTTACGGTCGTGATGGCCAGCCCGCGCGCGGGGCAGCGACCGCGCAGTCCGGCGGTGCGTATGGCGTGGGCCCGGAGGGTGGCGCCCGCGAGGGGCGGCCGGACTACGGAGCGCCCACCTACGGGGCCGGCTACGGTCAGTCCTACAGCGACCAAGGCTCGGCGCAGCAGGGTTACGCGGCTGCGCCCTACGCCATGTCTCAGGTCAACGCCGCGGGCCGCCGTGCCGTCCAGCTGGCCATCGCCTTCGGTGTGCTCGCGGTGATCACCGGCCCCCTGGCGCTGATCTTTGGACCCATCGCCCTGATGCAGGCAGGCAAGGCGCGTGATGCCGGCGAAGATGCCACCGCCGGACGCATCCTGGCGTGGGTGGGCCTGGCACTGCTCGTGCTGCATGTGCTGTGGACCATTCTGCTGCTCACCTTCATGGCGGCCTTCATGCCGGCCTTCATGGAGGCCGTGCAGACGGAGCTGGAGACGACGCGCACGCTGACGCTCCTGATGACCTGAACTGTCGTCGTGGCCTGACACTGTGCTGGCCATGGTCCGCACGGGCCGATTCTCGGGGGCGTCGCACAAGCGACGCCCCCGTGTCTGTGTCCTGCGTCTCCGGTAGATTGGGCAGACGAACCGGGCGGTATCCCGCACGCTGATCCCACGCGGTGCGCACCAGTGCGTGCTGAGAAAAGGAGTGTCGTTTTCGTATGTCGACGATCATCTACACCTACACCGATGAAGCCCCGATGCTGGCCACCGCATCGCTGCTGCCGATCGTGAGCGCTTACGCCGGGACCGCGGGCGTGGAGTTCGAGACCAAGGACATCTCCCTGTCCGGTCGCATCCTCGCCGCCTTCCGTGACGTGCTGCCCGAGGACCAGCGCACCGAGGACGCCCTCGGTGAGCTCGGTGAGCTCGTGAAGACCCCTGAGGCCAACGTCATCAAGCTGCCCAACATCTCCGCCTCGGTGCCGCAGCTGCGCGCCGCCATCAAGGAGCTCCAGGCCGCCGGCTACGACCTGCCGGAGTACGTGGACGAGCCGAAGACCGCCGAGGAGGAGGACACGAAGGCCCGCTATGACTCAGTCAAGGGCTCGGCCGTGAACCCCGTCCTGCGTGAGGGCAACTCGGATCGCCGTGCGCCGAAGGCTGTGAAGAACTACGCCAAGCAGTTCCCCCACTCCATGGGCACGTGGTCCAAGGACTCGAAGTCCGCCGTCGCCACGATGGGTGAGAACGACTTCCGCTCCAATGAGAAGTCCGTGACCCTGGAGAACGACGACGTCCTGTCCATCGAGTTCACCAACGTCGCCGGCGAGACCACGGTGCTCAAAGAGGGCCTGAAGGTCCTGGCCGGCGAGATCGTGGACGGCACCTTCATGTCCGCCGCCGCGCTGGACGAGTTCCTCGCCGCCCAGGTGCAGCGGGCCAAGGACGAGGGCATCCTCTTCTCCGCCCACCTCAAGGCCACCATGATGAAGGTCTCTGACCCGGTGATCTTCGGCCACGTGGTGAAGGCCTACTTCTCCGATCTCTTCGAGCAGTACGGCGAGCAGCTGGCCGAGGCCGGCCTGTCCCCGAACAACGGTCTCGCCGCGATCGAGGGCGGCCTGGACAAGCTCGACGCCGAGACCGCCGAGGGCGTCAAGAAGGCCATCGCTGCCGCCTATGAGAACGGCCCGGATGTGGCCATGGTGAACTCCGCCAAGGGCATCACCAACCTCCACGTGCCCTCCGACGTCATCGTGGACGCCTCGATGCCCGCCATGATCCGCACCTCCGGGCAGATGTGGAACAAGAGTGACGAGACCCAGGACACCCTGGCCGTCATCCCCGACTCCTCGTACGCCGGTGTGTACCAGGCGGTCATCGAGGACTGCAAGGCCAACGGTGCCTACGATCCGACCACGATGGGCACCGTCCCCAACGTGGGCCTCATGGCGCAGAAGGCCGAGGAGTACGGCTCGCATGACAAGACCTTCGTGATGAAGGAGGCCGGCACCGTCGAGGTGAAGAACTCCGCGGGCGAGGTCCTGTTCTCCCACGAGGTGGAGGCCGGCGACATCTGGCGCGCCTGCCAGACCAAGGACGTGCCGGTGGCCGACTGGGTCAAGCTGGCCGTCACCCGCGCCCGCGCCTCGGCCACCCCGGCCGTGTTCTGGCTCGACGAGGAGCGCGCGCATGACCGCGAGCTCATCACCAAGGTGCAGGCCTACCTCAAGGAGCACGACACCGAGGGCCTGGACATCCGCATCATGTCCCCGGTGGAGGCCACCACGTTCTCGGTGGAGCGCATCCGCCGCGGTGAGGACACCATCTCAGTGACCGGCAACGTGCTGCGCGACTACAACACGGACCTGTTCCCGATCCTCGAGCTGGGCACCTCCGCGAAGATGCTCTCGATCGTCCCGCTGATCAATGGCGGTGGCCTGTTCGAGACTGGTGCCGGTGGCTCCGCCCCGAAGCATGTCCAGCAGCTGGTGGAGGAGAACCACCTGCGCTGGGATTCCCTCGGCGAGTTCCTCGCCCTGGCCGTGTCCTTCGAGCACGAGGCCACCGCGAATGACAACCCGCGCGCCCAGGTCCTGGCGGACACCCTCGACGCCGCGACCGGCACCCTGCTGACCTCCGGCAAGTCCCCGGAGCGCAAGGTGGGTCAGCTCGACAACCGCGGTTCGCACTTCTACCTGGCCCTCTACTGGGCGCAGGAGCTGGCGAAGCAGACCGAGGACAAGGAGCTGGCCGAGGCCATCGCCCCGATCGCCGAGGAGCTCGCCGCCAACGAGGAGAAGATCGTGGCCGAGCTCAACAACGTCCAGGGCCAGCCCGTGGACATCGCCGGCTACTACTACCCCTCCGCTGAGAAGGTGGCTGACGTGATGCGTCCCTCCGCCACGCTCAACGCCGTGATGGACAAGCTCGCCCGCTGATCCAGCAGCACCCCGTGCGGCGGAACCCGGATGACTCCGGGTGCCGCCGCACTGCTGTCCGGGCCCGGTGTTGCGTCCGGCCCGACGTCGCCTCCCGCCCGATGTTGGGTCCGGTCCGACGGCTCCGCCAACCCCTCGCACCGGGTGATGAGTGACCTCTGCGCGTGGGGCCCGTTCCCGGGTGGGCAATGTCCCGGTGGCACGTTCCCGGGTGGCAGTGTCCCCCATTTCGCGGAATGCGGGACATTGCCCACCAGCGAGGCGTGGGGTGGTGCAGCTCCCACCCGGGAACGTGCGGAAGTGGTGCATTTCTCACCCGGGAGCGGGGCCGGGGGTGCAGTAGTCACCCGGGAACGCGGTCAGCCCCAGCCTCCGCAGCAGCCCCCACGGCGCCTTGGGCCCCAGCCCCCTCAGCACCCTCCGCCTCGGCGCGTTCCACGGCACGACGACGGCGCTGCAGGCTGCGGGTCTGCGCGCGGTACGTGTTGGACCCCAGCGAGCGCCACAGCACGGCCAACGGCCAGAGCAGCGTGATCACGAGGGGCCGCCAGCGCGAGCCGTGCCGGGGGAAGGCGCTGACGCACTGCGGCGCCAGATGCAGCAGCACGAACACCGCGCACACCGTCACGAACAACCGGTCCTCCGGCCAATCCACCCATAGATAGACGGTCACGCCTAGCACCACGAGCACCATGGCTCGCGGCCACCACAGGGCGAAGGTCCACGGCCAGCGGACAAACGCGTTGGCGCTGAGCGCGAGGGGCACGAACCCCATCAGCACCGCGGTCCCCGCGAAGATCAGCACCGCCATGAACAGCCCCAGCAGCAGGTCATCGCCGATCTCCCCGAACGCCAGCAGGACCAGCAACAGGGCCAGGACCAGCAGCGCCTGGTACACCGAGGCGATCACGGCGGCCAGCACCTGCTGCCACCACGGCACCCGCTCGCGCGGGGAGAAGCCCCAGCGCAGGCGCTGCTCGGCCATGGTGACGTCGCGGATCGCCGTGTGCAGGGGCAGATTCTGCGCGGCCACCACCACGTGATCCTCGGGATGGGAGCGCGTCAGCGAGGCCACAAAGGCGATCACTCCGGACGCGAACACCACCATGACGGCGTCGAGGTAGACGGGTGCACTGTGCACGCCGGACTCGGGTCGATGGAAGATCAGGCTCAGCACGTGGAGGAACGCCATGGTGGTGGACGCCGCCCCCAACGCCAGGGCCGCCCCGGACAGCGCGAGGCTGCGCTGCGCGGAGCGCACGAGCTGCAGCGGATCGCTGCTGGTGGTGGAGCGTTCGACGAGGGCGATGGCCACGGTGATCGTGGCGAAGATCGCCAGGACGCTGAGCGCGGTGGCCGCGGGCAGTGCGGTGACGCCGGGGCCGCGGCCGAGCGCATCCACGGCGCCCTGGGCGGAGGTGATGCTGCCTTGCGCCAGGATGTTGACGGTGATGGTCAGGCCGAGGCTGATGAACGCCCCGCCCACCACCATGATCCAGAACTGGACCAGGGAGCTCTGCCCGGTCAACCCGTCTTCCACGCGCGGGGCGGCCGCGGCGATCCGTGCCCGCGCCGTCGAGCGCAGCCGCCGCGCCTCGGTGCGCCGGGTCAGACTGCGCCTCGCCTGGCGGGGCCGGGTGTCAGCGTCGCCCGTCATGCCTCACGATCCGCGCGGTCATCCGAGCGAGCGTGCCGCGCCTCGTGCGCCAGCAGCGCCTGCTTGGCAGGCGTCCCATACAGATACTGACCCGGCGTCCCGTCCGCACGGGTGACGCGGTGGCAGGGCACGACGACGGCCACCAAGTTCTGCGCGCACGCGCTCGCTGACGCGCGTACGGCGGCGGGCCGGCCGGCGTCGTCGGCGAGCTGGGTGTAGGTGCGTGGTGCGCCGGCGGGGATCCTGCGCAGCGCCTCCCACGCGTCCTGACGGAAGGCGGAACCGGGCTGGGCCACGGCGAGCCCGTCCAGGGCCGTCACATGCCCGGCGGCGTAGGCGGCTAGGGCCTCGGCTACGGGCGCCGCCCGCCCCGCACCCGGTTCAGAACCCGCCCCGGAACCAGCCCCAGCCTCCACGGGCATGGGGTTCATCTCGCGATCGGCGGTCGCGGGATCCACCTCGGCGAGCCGGTCCATCAGGCTCAGCAGCAGCGCGCCGATGGCCGCGGCGGCGGGCTGGTCGGCGTCGGGCACGGCGACGCCTCCGGCACGCACGGTGTCATCCTCGGGGGAGTAGATGGCCACGAGGCTCAACGCGGTGTTCGGCAGTGCGCTCGCGGTCCAGCGCAGCTCGGGCAGAAACGTCTTTGTGGTCATGACCGTCCTCCTGACGCGCCGCCGGTCCCGCGGTTCGGGTCCGTGCCAGCGCACCTCAACCCCACCACAGCCCGGGTCGCTCGTGCCACAGTGGTTCCATGAGTGAAACACATCAGCACGCCGACGATCTGCACACCTTCGAGCACCGCACTGCCCTGCCGTTCCCGCGCGAGGTGGTCTTCCAGTGGCTGATGAACCCGGGTGCGGTGGTCCGGCTGAATCCGCCCTTCGCCTCGACCGTCGAGCAGGAGCCGGCGCCGGGCATCCCGGTGGGCACGCAGACGCACATGCGGATCTTCGCTCCGGGCGGTCTGGGGCTGCTCACGCAGGCCACGCACTCCACGGTCATGGGGGCGCTGCCCTCGGCGGTGGCGAAGCTGGTGCCGCAGGCGATCGCCCCGGACGTGCACTGGGTGTCCCGGCACACCGAGCTGGTGGAGGGTCACCACTTCGTCGATGAGATGGTCTCGGGACCCCTGCGGCACTGGCGGCACACCCACACCGTGGTGGACGCCGACGACGACGCCGCCGCCGATGCTGATCAGCGCGGTTGCGTGGTGGTCGACCACATCGAATACGGCCTGCCGGCGGAGTCGCTGCTCGCGAAGGTGCCCGGGGTGGGTCCGATGGCGCAGCGTACGGCCCAGCGTCAGTTCGAGGCGGAGCTGCAGCGGCAGTTCGCCTACCGCGGCGCGGTGATGCGCCAGGATCTCGCCTTCCACGCCGCTCACCCCGGCCCGCTGTTCGGCGGTGAGCAGCGCACCGTGGCGGTCACGGGCGCCGGTGGTTTGGTGGGCACGGCGCTCTGCGCTCTGTTGGGCAGCGGCGGCCACCGGGTGCTGCGCCTGGTCCGTGATGCGGACAAGGCCGATGGGCAGAGCGTGTTCCATTGGGACCCGACCGGCGGACACGTCGACGATGCCGCGCTCGAGGCGGCCGACGTCGTCGTGAATCTGGCCGGGGAGTCCATTGCCGGGCGCATGACCGAGGAGCACAAGCAGGAGGTCTACGACTCGCGCGTGCGGGGCACCACCACGCTGGTCCGCGCGCTGCAGGACCGAAAGGATCGCGGGGCGTCCGTGCCGGATCTGGTGAACGGCTCCGCGGTCGGCTACTACGGGGCCGACGCCGGCGCGGGCCCCGGCGGCACCGGACTCACCGAGATCCTGGCCCCGGGCGAGGACATCCTGGCTCGCGTGTGCCGAGACTGGGAAAAGGCCGCCGCGGGCGCGACGTCAGCCGGTGCACGGACGGCGATGGTGCGCACGGGCATCGTGCTGGATCCGGCGGGGGGTCTGCTGCAGCAGCTGCTGCCGATCTTCCTGGCCGGGCTCGGCGGACCCATGGCCACGGGCGGCAGCGGCCCGGACGGCACCCCGTGGATGAGCTGGATCACGCTGAGTGACATCGTGGGGATCTTCGCTACCGCCGTGCTCGACGACGACGTCCACGGTCCGCTCAATGGCGCGGCGCCCGAGCCGGTGACCCTCAAGGAGTTCGCGAGCACACTTGGCGCGGTGCTGAAGCGACCCGCTGTGCTGCCGGTGCCCTCGGCCGGTCCCTCGCTGCTGCTGGGCCGCGAGGGGTACGAGACGCTGGTGGCCGCGGATCAAAAGACCTCGGCCGAGCACGTGCAGGCGCTGGGCTACGAGTTCCGCCACCCCACGCTGCGCGAGGCCTTCCGGCACATTCTCGGCCGCTGAGGGCGGGTCGGGCTTAGTCCTGCAGCGAGCCCGTCTCGCGCACGAGCTGGCCGAGGGCGGTGTAGGCGTCGCGGGCGAGCGACTCCCACAGCTTGATGGCTAGCTGGGGTGCGGCCTCCTGCAGGGCGTACATGACCTGGGCCGTGAGGACGCGGGTGGTCACCGGGCCCAGAGCGCGCACCGTGGACGGCTGCCGGCCGGGCTGGCCCAGGGCCATCTCGCCGAAGGTCATGCCCGGGGTCAGCACGGAACGGCGAATGCGCCCGCCGGCTGTGGACTGACCCGTGAGGACCACGCGGCCCGCTGTGATGACGTAGATCCCGCCGAAGGGCTGACCGGCCCGGCGAATGACCTGACCGTCGGCGAAGGTGCGCGTGTCCATCATGGACTCGAGCAGGCTCGCGTCGTCCGCGGAGAGGTGCTGGAGCATGGGGGAGAAGGCGGCCTCCTCCTGCGTGGCCGGTAGCAGCGACGGGGCGTAGCGGGCGAGGATGCGCTGTTCGCACCACTGCATTGCCTGAGAGCGCGAGTTGAAGAACACGAACAGGGCGCGCGGATCCGCGGGGTCGGCCGTGGTGTCTCCGGGGGTCGCCTCGCGGTGCGGTTCCGGCAGTTGGATGTCCGGATGCGCCGCGGCTTCGGCCATGAGCTCGTCGATGAGCTGGTCGTTGCGGTCGGCCACCACCACGTCCAGGCCGGCGGCCAGGGCCTGCCCCACCCACTGGGCGGTGAGCCGGCGGGCGGCCTTCGAGACACTCGAGACCGAGCGGATATCCAGGACGAGGGTCTGCAGCTCGGCCGGCATCGCGGAGACCACGTGCACGAGCGACTCGACCTGGCTGAAGCCCACGTGTCCGCCCAACTCCATGAGGTGGGCAGTGTCCGCATTCGCGTCGAGCACCTGCAGCACCTCGGCGGTGCGGACGGTGCCGGAGGGTGCCTGGTCCACGCGGTAGTGGGAGCGCAGCGCGGAGCGCGGGGAGCCCACCGCCGCGCCCGGGTGCAGTTCGAACTCGGTGGCCAGTTCCTGGAGCGCGGCACGGCCACGAGCGGAGAGGCCGTGCTCGTCGAGTCCGCGGGACTGCAGCGCCAGGCCCAGATGGCCGGGCATGATCACCATGATGGTGCCGCCGGTGGAGGAGCCCCAGCCAGGCTGGCCGACCGTCATCGCCCAGTGCGGGTCTCGGGTGACCAACCCGCACGAGCCCATCACCGCGATGACCACTGAGGTGGTGGACTCGGAGAGGACGCGCTCGCCGGTGCTCGGGTGCACCCCGCCTCGGGCGAAGATCGCGGCGATCTGGGAAATCTCCTCGACACTCACCGTCAAGGCGCGCAGTCGGGAGATGTCAGCCAGGACGGCGGTGGTGTCCGCATCGAGCGCGTCGAGGGCCTTGAGCAGCCAGGCCGCGGCTCGGGTGTGCCGGTTGGCCTTGTCCTCCGCGCGCGCGGCCGTGTCCGTAACGCTCGCCTCACGGCCGATCAGTTGGCCCGCCAAGTGCATGAGGCGCGCGGCGCGATCGCGGCCGCCCCGGCCCTTGATGAGTGCGGCGGCGGCCACCATGCCCGCATCCTGCATCGGGTTCAGGGCCCGGCCGGTTCCCGGTTCGACGACGACGCGATGGCGGGGATCGTCGGCCGGCGTCGTGCCGACCTTCTCCATGACGGCGGTGACGCCGTGATCCTCGATGGCCAGCGCGTAGATCAGGGGGGCCGCGAGGGCGCCCAGCGGGACGTTGGTCTGAGGCCCCGCGTGGTAGGAGAAGCCGTCCACGAGGGTCAGGGCGATGCCGAGATCCTCGCGTTCGACGGCGTCGGATGCCCCCGGTGATGCCTCAGATCCCGCATGCGCGTGGGCGAGGCGGGACAGATACATCTGGACGGGAGTGCTCATGGTCACAAGTCTAGGTGGTCCGCAGTGTGCAAGAACCGGCGCATGTTACCATCTTTTTTGAAGGTGGACAATCCTTGTGTTAGCTCTACCACAGCCTTAGAGTAGGATCAGCGCCACAAACTACAGAGTGACGCATCCTCAGGCTCGGTTAGGCAGGTATCCATGATGTCGTCTCCAGTCGCTGATCGTCCTCGCCCATCTCAATTGAAAACCCTCACCGCTAGCCTGTCTGCCCTCGCATTGGCTTCCGTCTTATCGCTCGCCATAGTCGAGCAAAGGGATGAGGCCTTAGATGGAGGTGGCGCGAGAGTCCAGACGGGGCAAGGAGTGCATGACCGGCAGGCGAGCTCCTCGACTCAGGAGTTGGTCGAGCAGGTCTCCCCGGATCAAGATTCCTTCAACCTTGCTGTCGACAAGATCAGAGAGTTTGACCCTGCAAACTATTCGGACGCCCGGTGGGCGGGCTCTCTCGCTGCATCCCATGTGAGCTTCGTGCAGGAGCCCTCAATTGCGTCGCGCAACGTGCTGGCATCGCTGACACCTCAGCCGAAGGTCGTCGTTGGTGCCCCATTGTCTCGAGCGGTCATGGATGATCTGACTTTTGAGGTCGCCGAAGTCCTGGCGAAAGATCCCTCGGTGATCTCATACGTCGTTGCGATGGATGCAGAACATCAAGTCATGGCCGTCGAGATGGAGGCGGACCCTTTGGTTGGGCGGATCGATAGCGGTATCTCGACCATGGGAGGGGATGAGATGCCGCTTCCCGCTCTGCCGAGTGGGTTCACCTACGAGGTTGCTGTAAAGAGTGAGGGCCCTGAGGCCACCTTGAGTCGCGGTGGGGTTTCGTTCGGAGAGTGTACCTCGGGGTTTGCGGTACGACAGGGTGGTTCGAACGGACTCCTTACCGCTGGGCACTGCACAAATTATGCTAAGACGCCCACCGGTACAAACATTCCCGCTCAATACCGCGAGGAGCATAGGGGTCGGTATGGGGATATGCAGTGGCGTTCGACGCCCGACTCGATATCACGCTTCATTCGGATCAGTCCGTCCCAGACGCGAAGTATCTCCAGCTATGGCAATCTTACTCGCGGATCTCAGGTCTGTAATAATGGCCGGACGCGTTCATCTAGTTCGTGCGGGGTGGTTCTGAACGAGTCTGTGTGCGTCCAGTACCCAAATCAGCCGAACATGTGCAGCCTGGTCTCCGTTCGAGGTAGTTTCACCAACCCTGGCGATAGTGGAGGTCCCTGGTACGTGAATAATCGAGCCGTTGGAATTCACTCAGGCGTAAATTCCTCTAAGAATGAGATGTACTATTCGCGAGTGGACAGGGCCCTCTCCATTCTTCGGCTCAATCTCTTTACGGGATGAGGTTTGAAGATGAGGGGTGGCTCGCGCCAGAGGCCGTATCTTCTAGTGGCCGCCTTGACCATCGTCATCACGGTCGGCTCGGGGTGTAGTACCAATCGTGACATGGCACGGGGTGCGGATGAGGCTGAAATCTTGACGGCAGTGCTGTTGTCCGACTCGTCAATGACCTACTCGGCAGACTATGGCGATGGGGTGCACTTCCAAGCAGCCCTTGAGGGAGAAGTTGTTGCGTCCGAGGGTGGCTGCTTGTCCGTTATCGGTAGCGAGGGTCGGGTGGCCGCGTTGGTCTTTAACCAGCGCGACATCGACGTGTTGGGCGACGAGGACCCGCCCGGGGTGCGCATGGTCGGCGAGCGGATCGCCGTCGGGGACACGGTGGCGCTGGGTGGAGGTTACGTGGACGTGGACGCCACGATGAGTCATTGCGGAGCCGTACACACCTTCATCGTGGGGTCCGTAGCGACCCCTGCCGAGTGACCGGCTCGAATTTCGACTGCGGCGGTCACCGCCACCGACACCTCGTCACCGCGCCCCCAGTCAGCTCTGACTGAGCCACGCCCGACGCGGCTGTTGCGATGTGTGTCACGTTCGAGCGACACGGGGCTATGGTGTAGGACACACTCGTCAGTTCCACCACTCGCACACGGAAGAAGCACTGACATGACTCACCCCACTCAGCGCAGCGGGCGACGGAAAGGGTTGGCCGCCGCAGCGGTCACCGCTTCCGCGCTGCTGCTCTCCGGGTGTGCTCCGGCCGAGGACACGCCTGTCCTGACCTGGTACATCAACCCGGATGACGGCGGCCAGGCGACCATCGCCCAGGAATGCGCGGATGCCTCGAACGGCGCCTACCGCATTGAGACGTCGCTGTTGCCCAATGACGCCGCCTCTCAGCGCGAGCAGCTCACCCGCCGCCTCGCCGCCGGGGACAGCTCGATGGACATCATGTCTCTCGATCCGCCCTTCATCCCCGAGCTCGCGGAGCCCGGCTTCCTGGCCGAGGTCCCGCAGGACGTGCGGGACCAGTCTGAGGCCAACACCCTGGAAGGCGTGCTCGCTGGCGCGATGTGGCGCGACGAGCTCGTGACCGTCCCGTTCTGGGCCAACACGCAGCTGCTCTGGTACCGCAAGTCCGTGGCCGAGGCCGCCGGGCTGGACATGACGCAGCCCGTGACCTGGGACCAGATCATCGAGGCCGCCCGGGATCAGAACAAGCTGCTCGGCGTCCAGGGCGCCCGCGGCGAGTCCATGACCGTGTGGCTCAACGCCCTGATCACCGGTGCGGGCGAGGACATCATCGCCAACCCGGAGGCCCCGGCCGCCGAGGTCACCACGAACCTGGACTCCGAGGCCGGCCGCAAGGCAGCCGAGATCATCAGCACCATCGGCTCCGACGGGCTCGGCGGCGCCGGTCTGTCCACCATGCGTGAGAACGAGTCGATGCTGCTCTTCCAGGGCGATCGTGGCTCCTTCATGGTCAATTGGCCCTTCGTCTGGGCCGCAACCAACGCCTCGGTGGAGGGCGGCTCGCTGCCGGCAGACTTGCCCGAGGACATCGGCTGGGCGCTATACCCGCAGACCGACGCCGATCACCCCGCCGCCCCGCCGCTGGGCGGCATCAACCTGGGTGTCGGCGCGGACTCGGAGCATCAGGACCTGGCCTGGCAGGCCGTCACCTGCATCACCTCCGCGGAGAAGCAGGCGTACTACTTCGCCACCAACGGCAACCCGCCGGCGGACCCGGCCGCCTACGACGATCCGCAACTCGAGGAGGCCTACCCCATGGCCGACTTCATCCGCGACTCGCTCGATCAGGCCGCCCCGCGTCCGCAGACTCCGTTCTACAACGAGGTCTCGACCGCCATCCAGCAGCGCTACGCGCCGCCGTCGGGCGTGAACCCGTCCACCACCCCCGGTGAGACGGACTCCTTCATTCAACAAGTCCTGCGAGGGGAGCGCCTGCTGTGAGCACCGCCGCACCCGCGAACGCGTCCACCCCGACGCCGACGCGCACCAAGAAGGTCCGCTCCGCCCGTTCTCGGGCCGAAGCGAAGCTGGGCATGTGGCTGGCCGCCCCGGCGTTCATCATCATGCTCGCCGTTGTCATGGTCCCCATCGTCATCGCGGTCTATGACTCCCTGTTCCAGTACCGCCTCACCGCACCGGATCAGCGGGAGTTCGTGGGCATCCAGAACTACGTGACGATCTTCTCGGACCAGATCTTCTGGTCCGCACTGGGCGTCACTGTGCTCATCACCGTGGTCACGGTGGCGGTCGAGCTGGTGCTCGGCTTCCTGCTGGCGATGGTGATGCACAAGGCCATCAAGTCCACCCGCGGGCTGGTCCGCACGATGATCCTGGTGCCCTACGGCATCATCACCGTGGTCTCCGCGTTCGCGTGGTTCTACATGTTCTCGATCGACTCCGGCTACATCAACAGCTGGTTCTCCTGGGTGCCGGGCATCGACGCGGACCTGAACTGGTTCGGCCAGGCCTCCACGGCGCTGACCGTGATCATGCTCTCCGAGATCTGGAAGACGACGCCGTTCATCTCCCTGCTCCTGCTGGCCGGTCTGGCCCAGGTCCCCGGGGAACTGACGGAGGCGGCCTCCGTGGATGGCGCCAGCCGCTGGCAGCGCCTGTGGAAGGTCATCCTGCCGAACATGAAGGCCGCGATCATGGTGGCCCTGCTGTTCCGAGCGATGGACGCGTTCCGCATCTTCGACTCCATCTTCATCATGACCAATGGCGCCTATGGCACTGAGGTGCTCTCGCTGCTCGCGTATCGCACCTCGATCGGGCGCCTCGAGATCGGACTCGGCTCAGCCATCTCCGTGGTCCTGTTCCTGTGTGTCGCGCTCATGGCGTTTATCGCCGTCAAGGGCTTCAAGGTCGACCTGGCCAACCGAGGAGGTGCCAAATGAGCACAGCAGCTGAGACAAACACGTCCTCGCACGGCGCGCGGCGCTCGTCGAACACGGAAGCTCCGCCGCCGCGGTCCGGAGGTCGCGGCAAGGTGGTCTTCGGGTGGTGGGCACTGACGATCCTGATCGGCGTCTGGTGCCTGTTCCCGGTGTTCTCCATCTTCGCCACGAGCTTCAAGACGCCGGCGGACCTCTCGAACGGGCAGCTGCTGCCCACCACGTGGTCCACCGTGAACTATGAGGAGATCTTCCTCGGGGATTCGCAGGAGCTGTTCCTGACGGCACTGCGCAACTCGGTGGGCATCTCGATCATCTCGACCGTCGTCGCCGTCGTGCTGGCCACGCTGTGTGCTTACGCGATCGCTCGCCTGGACTTCCCGGGCAAGCGCGCGGTGCTGACCGTGTCCCTGATGGTCTCGATGTTTCCGGTGATCTCGCTGGTGACCCCGCTGTTCAACGTGTGGCGCACCATTGGGCTCTACGACACGTGGCTCGGCCTGATCATCCCGTATCTGTCCCTGACCCTGCCGATTGCCATCTGGACGCTCGCAGCCTTCTTCCAGCAGATCCCGTGGGAGCTGGATCAGGCCGCGCAGGTGGACGGTGCCACCCCGCTGCAGGCCTTCCGTAAGGTGATTGTGCCGCTGGCCGCCCCCGGGGTGTTCACCACCGGCATCATCGCGTTCTTCATTGCGTGGAACGACTTCGTCTACGGCATCTCGCTGACCTCCACCGAGGCCGCGAGACCCGTCCCCGCTGCCCTGGCGTTCTTCACGGGCGCCTCGCAGTTCGAGTCCCCGACGGGCGCCATCTCGGCGGCCGCAATCATCGTGACCATCCCGGTGGTGCTCCTGGTGCTGTTCTTCCAGAAGCAGATCGTGGCCGGTCTGACCAACGGCGCCGTCAAGGGCTAGTCCCGCGGACACGACTTTTTCGAGAAAGGCACGGAAGCAGACATGGCCTCCATCACTCTCAACAACATCCACAAGACCTACGACGACGGCTTCCACGCGGTCAAGGGCGTGGATCTGGACATCGCCGACGGCGAGTTCGTGATCCTGGTGGGCCCTTCGGGCTGCGGCAAGTCCACGCTGCTGCGCATGATCGTGGGCCTCGAGGACATCTCCGACGGCGACCTCTCGATTGGGGATCGCCGCGTCAACGAGGAGGCGCCCAAGGATCGCAACCTGGCGATGGTGTTCCAGAACTACGCCCTCTACCCGCACCTGACGGTGTTCGAGAACATCGCGTTCCCGCTGCGCCTGGCCAAGGCCGAGGACTCGGTGGTGCAGCAGAAGGTCAAGCAGGCCGCGGACATGCTCGAGCTGACCGATCACCTCGAGCGCAAGCCGGGCAACCTCTCCGGCGGTCAGCGCCAGCGCGTGGCCATGGGACGCGCGATCGTGCGTGAGGCCGACGCGTTCCTCTTCGACGAGCCGCTGTCCAATCTGGATGCCAAGCTGCGCGGTCAGATGCGCTCGCAGATCTCGCAGATGCAGCGCCGGCTCGGCACCACCTCGGTTTACGTGACGCACGACCAGACCGAGGCTATGACCCTGGGCGATCGCGTGGCGGTGCTGAAGAAGGGTGAGCTGCAGCAGGTGGCCAGTCCGCGCGAGCTCTACGAGCAGCCGCTGAACCTGTTCGTGGCGGGCTTCATCGGCTCCCCGTCGATGAACTTCCTGCCGGCCACCCTCAAGCAGTCCGAGTCCGGCACCGTGCTGTCCTCGCCGATCGGTGACATCCCGATCCCGGCGGAGAAGGCCCGCGCTGCCGAGGGCCGCGAGCTGGTGTTCGTGGGCCTGCGCCCCGAGTTCTTCGAGGACGCCGAGCTCGTGGATGAGGCGAAGAAGGCCAACGGCTCGGTGTTCACCGCGGAGCTGACCCACCTCGAGTGGCTGGGCCACGAGCAGTACGGGCACATTGAGTTCACCCCGGACCCGGAGGTCAAGAAGGTCCTCGACGACCTGGCTCGTGACCTCGACGCGGATGAGCTGCACCCCGTAGTCGTCACGACGCTCTCGGCCGAGTCTCGCGTGCGTCCGGGTGTGCCGGTGGAACTGTGGGTGGACACCTCCCGCATCCACCTGTTCGACCCGAAGACCGGCGAGAACCTCACCCGAGACCCCGAGGCCGGCGCCGAGCTGACTCGCCTGGCGGGCGAGGACCGCAAGCGCCAGATCGAGCTTGCGCAGCAGCGCGACCGCGACCGCTCGGAGGTCGACGCGCACTGACCCCAGCCTTCCCGCCAGTCCGTGGTGGGAAGCGACCTATCCCTCCCGCTCCCGGGTGGGCAATGTCCCTCATTCTCGAAAATGGGGGACATTGCCCACCCGGGAGTGTGTTGGTGGGGGGCATTGTCGAGCCGGGAGGCATCGGCCCGGGATCAGCGGGTGTGCTCGTCCCACCCGTCGCGGTGGGCGGCGGAGAGCTCAAGGTAGATCTCGGCATTGCGGCGCAGCCCGGCCCGCTCGTCCTCGCTCAGTTCGCGGCGCACCTTCGCGGGCACGCCCGCCACGAGCGAACCCTCCGGCACCTGCGTGCCCTCGAGGACGAGCGCTCCTGCGGCCACGAGTGATCCGGCGCCAATCACCGCACCGTTCATGACGGTCGCGGACATGCCGACGAGGCAGTCGTCGCCCACCGTGGCACCGTGCACCACGGCCGAGTGCCCCACGGAGACCCCGGATCCCAGCGTGCAGGGGAAGCCCTCATCGGCGTGGAGCACCACGTTGTCCTGCAGATTGGTGCGTTCGCCCACCCGAATCGGCGCAGAGTCACCGCGTGCAGAGACCCCGTAGAACGCGCTGGAGCGCTCGGCCATGACGACGTCGCCGGTGATGGCCGCCGTCGGGGCCAGGAAAACGGTGGGATGGATGTGGGGCTCGGCGCCCTTCACGCTCAGAATGTGTGCCATGTCACCAGCCTACGGACGCCCCTGGGCTCAGGCGAAGACGACCGTGCGTTTGCCGTCCAGCAGGACGCGGTGCTGGGCGTGCCAGCGCACGGCCTTGACCAGGGTGGAGCCCTCGATCTCGCGGCCACGTTCCACGAAGTCCGCAGTGGACTGCGCGTGCGTCACGGGCTGCACGCCCTGGGCAATGATGGGGCCCTCGTCGAGGTCGGCGGTGACGTAGTGGGCGGTCGCGCCGATCAGCTTCACCCCGCGCTCGTGTGCCTGGTGGTAAGGCTTGGCGCCCTTGAAGGAGGGCAGGAAGGAGTGGTGGATGTTGATGGCCCGCCCGGCCAGATCGGCGCAGAGCTCATCGGAGAGGATCTGCATGTAACGCGCCAGCACCACCAGATCGATCTGATACTCCTCCACCAGTTCGCGCAGCCGCGCCTCGGCAGCGGCCTTGGACCGTGAGCCGGTGGCGTCCGCGGACACGGGCAGGTGGATGAAGGGCACCCCGTGGAAGGACGCCAGGGACTGCAACTCGAGGTGGTTGGAGACGATGACCGGGATCTCGATGGGCAGGGTGCCGGCGCGCTGCTGGAACAGCAGGTCGTTGAGGGTGTGGCCGTCGCGAGAGCACATCACCAGGGTGCGGACCGGCGTCGTGGCGTCCCACAATTCCAGCTCCACGCCGAACTCGTCGCGGGGGGCGTCCAGGGCAGACCGGACGTCCTTAAGGGCGGCGGGGGAGTGGAAGCCGATGCGCAGGAAGAAGGTGCCGGTGTCCGGGGAGCCGTACTGCTGCGACTCTTCGATGTCCGCCTCCACGGCCAGGAGGGCTCCGGTGACCGCATGGACGATGCCCTTGCGGTCAGGGCATGACAGGGTGAGGACGTAGCGATTCAGCGGGGCGGCGTCGGGGGCGGCAGGCATGGGCTCCATGGTAGTCAGGCGGCGGTCTGCGCTGAGGCGCTGGTCAGCATAGTCGCACGCGCGCGAATATGACATGCTCATGGGCATATGGCCCCGTGAGCCGGGCAGCGCCTGGCCGTCGGGACCCTGATGCCATCCCGCCCTCTGTCCTGAAGTAGGTGCCTCGCATGCCTGACGCCATGACAATCTGGCTCATCGCCATCATTGCCGTCATCGTTCTCCTCCTGATTCTCCTGCTGGTGGTCGGTGGTCGTTCGCGCAAGGCCGCGCGGCGCGAGCACGAGCAGCACCAGCGTGACAGCCAGCTTGCCTCGACCGAAGAGCACCGTCCCAGCTCCGGTCCGTGGTCGGACAGCGCACAGCGCGGCAGCGGGGCCACGGGTGCTGCTGCCGGTGCCGTCGCCCCGGCCGCGTTCGCTGGCTCGTCGGCGCTGACGCATCGTACGGACGCCGCGGGCACGGGCGTGTCTGTGGATGAGGCCGACGCCGGTCAGCAGGTGCAGTCCGGTACGCAGGCTGGCGCCGCGGCGGACTCCGAGCGCCAGGGCACGTTCCCCAGCGTGCTGAACACCGCCGAAGGCGCTGACACGCAGGGTGACAAGTCCGGTGCTGTGGCGCCGGGTGTCGCCGGCGGTACGGGTGTGGCCGTGGATCAGGTGGCCGAGCAGGATCGGGTGACCTCCGACGACGCCGCCACCGCCTCCGACGCCG
>JAUNTT010000044.1:1069-18341 GCA_030538555.1 Micrococcus sp. | reverse complement strand
GCACGAGTGATGGTGCAGTCGTCATCCGGGAGGAGTGCGTGCGGAGCGGGCGGGGTAGCCGTGCCGAAGGTGGCGGGCCGAACCTGGGCTCAGGCCTCGCCGCTCTCGCGGATGCGGCGCAGCAGCTCAAAGGCCTCGGGCACGGAGAGCTCAGTATGGGAGGACAGCTGGACGGCGGCGGTCTCAAGATTTCCGTCGCGCAGCATGGCGGCCAGCTGGTCGCGCAGCCACGGGGAGAGATCGCGCGACGACAGGTGCACGGTGCGCTCCCCGCGCATGACCTCCACCTCGAAGGGGCGATCCTCGGCGGCCGGCTCGGCGGTCCAGTCGGAGGGGATCACCAGATCTGCCGGGGAGTCCGGCACGACCGGATCGGCCTCGCCGCGAGCAGGCTCCACACCGTCGCCACTCTGCTGCACCGGTGCCGCAGCATCCGCGTCGCGCACGCGAGCGTCGTTCACGCGGGCGTCCTCGTCAGACGCCTCGCCGGACACCGTGGCGGCCATCGGCGAGTCCTCGGCAGCGGTCTGATCGTCCTCGTCCCACGGGCTCACCTCACCCGCGGCGCCATCCTGCCCGCGCTCGCCTTCCGTGCTTCGCTCCCCCGCCTGCGCCCGCTCCTCGGACGGACGCGCCCGATCAGCTCCCGACGCGCGATCGGCACCGGCCGCCGCATCGGCCCGACCCGCAGAACTCTGACCCGCAGAACCCCGCCCCGGCTGCGTCTCCACCGCCGTGGCCGCCGCAGCCTCGTCCTGCTCGGGTTCCTGGGGCAGGGTGTAGACCTGGGGGAACATGGCCAGCGCCTGCACGTCGGTGACGGCCTCGCGCAGGGACCGACCGGTGCGGCGTCGGTAGACGCGAATGGCCTCCATGACCCGGTTGGTGGCGATGCCACCGTAGACCTCGCGGTGCGCCTCCTCGCTCAGCAGCCCGGAGGCGAACTGGGCCCGCTCCGCGGTGATCCCGGCGGGACCGGCCTCGGCGCCGGCCGCCGCAGACCCCTCCTTGGGGGTGCGCTTGCCCATCCAGGTCACGACGCCGACGACCACGGCTCCGATGACCACGACGGCGAGCAACGGGATGACATATTCCATGCGTCCCAGTCTAGAGCGTCATGCGCCAGGCCCGCCCGGCCCCCGCGAGCTCTCGGGTGGACCTCAGCTGGTCCTCCACGTCGGCCTCAACGGTGCCCGCGGCACCCTCGGACTCGGCATCCAGATCCCATACTCGTGTCACGCCCACGTGACCCAGATCCTCCGCGCCGAGCACCACGGCCACACCCGGGTACTCCCGCAGGACCTCGGCCAGGGTGGCACGCCCGGCGTCGTCGAGGTCGGCGGCCAGCCCGTCGATGACCAGCAGCGGCGGATCGCCGAGCAGCGCGCGGCCGAGCTTCACGCGCGCCCGCTGCGCCACGGTGAGCGGCTGACCGTCGTTGCGCAGCTTGGTGTTGATCCCCTGCGGCAGGCCGTCGAGGGCAGTCCGCAGCCCGGCTCGCTGCATCACGCGCCGCAGATCATCCTGCGTTGCCTCCGGGGTGCGCAGCCCCAGAATCCGCCGCACCGTCCCGTGCTCGAGCGGCACATGTGCGCTCGCGTACCCCAGCAGGGTGCGTCGCACGCGATCCGGGGCGCGGGTCAGGTCGTGCCCGTCCACGAGCACCACGGGCTGCGCCGCCTCCTCCGCCCCCGACGACGCCGGTCCACCAGTCGTCGACGTCACCCCGCCCGTCGACGCCCGGCCCGATCCGACCGGATGGCGGGTGCCGACCAGCAGCCGCAGCACCTCGCGGGCGCGGCCGGGATCGTCGGCCCGCACCACAACCACCTCGCCGCGCTCGGCGGCGAGTCCCGGCACTGCCTGGCCGTGGGCGGTCAGGCCGTCCACGAACACCGCGCCATTGCCGAGGAGATCCCAGCGCAGCCCGGTGGCCTTCCATTGACGGGCGCGGCGCTTCTCCTCGGCCACGACGCGCTCGGCCTGGGCCATGAGCGGGGCCTGCACGCGGCGCGCAGCCTTGTAGTTCTGCCGGTACTCGATCACGCGGCCCAGATCAGTGAGTGGCGTGGTGATGACGCCCACGAGCGTCACGCAGGACACCACCTGGGCGGGGCTCAGTACCTGCAGGCCGCCCGCCACCACCACCCCCACCGTGGCCAGGGAGGCGGTGATCAGGGCGAGGGCGCGGACCATGCCCGTGGCGTGGGCCCGGGACACCGCGGCGTTGACCACCTTGGACGAGTCGCGGTCGAGGGCGGCCAGCTCCCGGTGCACCGCCCCGGTGGCTGCGATCGACTCCCGGGCGCGCACGGTGTCCGCGATGCGTGAGGACATCCGGCCGCGGCGGCGTCGCAGGGCGCGGGCGCGGGCGAACACCACGCGAGACAGCGGAATGAACACCAGGCCCAGCACCACCACCGGACCGCCCACGGCGAGCCCGGCCACGGGTGCGGTCACCGTCAGCACCGTCAGGATGACCGCGATCAATGGCACCGCCGTCACGAGCGGCACGATCCCCTGCGAGATCCACGAGCGAATCGCGGTCAGGTCATTCGAGGCGCGCGTGACGATCACACCCAACGATGCCGTCCCATCCCCGGCGAGCGCCGAGCCGATGAGCTTGCGGCGAACCTCATACACATAGTCCTGGCCGAGATCCTCGCCCACCACGTGCTCGCTCCAGCGGGCCAGGCCCATCGAGGCCACGGAGCCCACGAGCAGGGCGACGTCGACGCCGTCCAGCCCGGCCGTCGTCGTGCTGGCGGACTCGAGCACTCGGGAGACCGAGGCGGCGAGCACGAGTGCCATGACGGCCTGCACCACGCCGAGGCAGAACAGGGCCACCAGCAGCCGGCGACGGCGTCCCCGCCACACGGCCGGCATACGCTCGGCAGTACCGCGCTGCCTGCCCGCCCTGGGTGCGAGCGAGCGACCCGAGGTGGACGGGCTCATCCGGCCGCGACGCGCATGCCCGGCATGAGGCTCACGGCGACATCCGAGTACGTCAGATCGAAGGTGGCCTCGACCGGCACGGAGAGCACCTCGCGGGCCTCGAGGGTGGCCAGCGGGGAGGAGGTGAGGACACCCGAGACGCCCAGCACGGGCATCCCCGCGGACTCGAGTACGGACACGCCGGCCACCGCGCCGAGGGCATCCGTAGCCGAGAACAGGACACCGTCCACGCTCGCCTGGAACAGCGGATCGGCCAAGAGCGCGGCGGTCTCGCCCTGGTAGACGCCGTCGGCGATCTCCACCACGACGACGTCCGGGCGGTCCGCACTGAGCACGTCGATGAGCGAGACGGTCAGGGCACGAACGCTCGCGAGGTCGAGACGGAAGGTGGTCGGGTGGCCGAAGTCGGTGAAGTCTCGCACCTCCCGGGCGCCGGCGTCCACGTAGAGCATCGGGTCATTGCCGGCGCCGGTGCCGGTGGCCTTGCCGGCGTTGACGCGCAGACCGGCGGCGGTGAGGCCGTTGATCAGGCACGCCATCGCGGTGGACTTGCCGGAGTTCATCGAGGTGCCCAGCACCGCGATCACCGGGGGCCGGTGGGGCAGCACGGCGTCGAGCTCGGCCTGCGTGGCACCGACGGCGGGCACCGCGGTGAGGACGCAGGGAGCGGCGTCGGCCAGGTGCACGGGGCCGTTCTCATCGGCCAGGATCCCCAGCGGCTCGATGCGGGTGGGCTCATCGATGCCCGCATGCTGGGCGGTCACCCACCCGGCCAGACCTCCGGCGGCCACCAGGTGGCAGGGTCCCAGGGCATTCGGCACCTCGGCGAGGAACTGGTCCGCGGCGTAGCGGTGGCCATAGGCGAGCATCACGACCGCACCCTGGAACAGGATGGCCTTGCGGGACTCGGGGGTCTCGATGCGCTTGTGCTGCAGGATCTCGGTGACGCGGGCGATCACCACCGTGCCGGCCTGCGGCACGACGTCGGCGCCGGCCAGCAGGTGGAAGCGCTCCGGCTGCCGAGCCAGCCGCTCGGCGACGAAGCGGGTGGTGTAAGAGGCCTGGACGTGAGCGGGGACGGGCAGGCGGCGCAGCGGGCCGAGGCCCGCGTGGGCCGGGGCGGCGGCGTCGGTGGGGCGGGTCAGGGAATCGAGGGTCACGGGTGCGATGGTCATGATCGGCTCCTGTCCACCGTGCAGGCGGCGGTGTGAGGCGGAACGGCCCGGCGGGTGCCGGTCCACGCGGGGGAGCGTCTCTGCGTGCCCGCGGACACCATCAGATCAACGGTGCATGACACGTGGGTGAGCCACGGATGAGAGTGCTCTCATCATCGGTGCTCGCCGATCACGTGGGGCTCGGACCGGTACGACGCAGGGCCAGCGCCGAGATCCCCAACGCAGCCACCGCGAGTCCCGCCACCCCGGCGGCGGTGGCCGTCCAGCCGGCGCTGACATAGACGACGCCGGCCAGCCAGCCGAACACGCTCGAGCCGCCGTAGTAGCCCAGCGTGTAGAGCGAGCTGGAGTGGGCTCGAGCGTGCTCGGCGGCGGTGGAGGCCCAGCTCGCGGCGATCGCGTGGGCCGCGAAGAAGGCGCCCGTGAACACCAGCAAACCCAGGATCAGAGTGAGAGGATGCAGCACAGCGGTGAGCAGGGCGCCGGCCGCCATGACCAGCATCGCCAGGATCAGGACCCGGAACCGGCCGAACCGGGCGGCCTGCCGCCCCGCCCAGGGTGAGGACCACGTGCCCGCCAGGTAGGCGAGGAACAGCAACGCGACCACACCCAGGGGCCAGTGCAGCGGGGCCGAGGTGGCCGCGAAGCCCACATAGTTGTACAACGCCACGAAGCCGCCCATCAGCAGGGCGGCCACGGCGTACAGGGCGAGCAGCTGGGGGGTGCGCAGATGCGCGGCCACCGCCGCGAGCACGGCGCGCGGCCGCGGGGAGGAGGGACGGAAGCGCCGCGCTCGCGGAGTGATCAGCAGGAAGCCCACCGCGCACAGCACACCCAGTCCCGTGACGCTGAGCAGTCCCACGCGCCAGCCGAGCAGCTCCCCCACGGGTGCCGCGACGAGGCGCCCGGAGAGCCCGCCCAGCGTGGTGCCCGCGATGTAGGCCCCCGTGGCCGCCGCCGCGACCACACCGGAGACCTCTTCGACGATGAACGTGACGGCCAGCGCCGCGACTCCGGCATGGGCAGCGCCTTCGAAGAAGCGCAGCACGAGCGCCACCTCGATGCTCGGGGCCAGACCCGAGGCCAAGGCGAACGCGCACGCGCTGAGCACGGAGACCGCCATGATCCGCCGCCGCCCAAAGCGATCCGACGCCGCCGCCCACGGCAGGACGGCCACAGCGAGGCCCGCTGTGGCGGCGGAGACCAGGAGGGCGGCCTGATCCGCGGTGACGTCCAGGTCCGCGGCCACGGCCGGCAGCAGACCCTGCGGCGCGTAGAGCTGCGCGAAGGTGGCCACACCGGCCAGGAATAGACCCCACAGCAGGCGCCGATACCCGGCCTGACCGGGCTGCCACGGCTCTGGCTGCGAGGTGGCAGAGGCGGGCATGCGGCCACTGTAGCCCCACTCGGCGCGCCGGTTCGCTCTGTCTCCTTGAGCCCTCTTCCCGTGGCTCCCGAGGGACTCCCGGCCGGGCGTCAGGGGCGTCTACTAGCATGGGGTGGCGTGACTACTGAGCAGACGATCGACCTGAGCGACTCCTTCAAGGCCTATGACGTGCGCGGCCTCGTGGGGCAGACCATCACGGAGGACTCCGTGCGCGCCGTGGGGGCGGGGTTCGTCGACGTCCTCGGGCTTCAGGGCCAGACGGTTCTGGTGGGCGGCGACATGCGCCCCTCCTCCCCCGCCTTCATGGACGCCTTCGCCGAGGGCGCCACGCGCCGGGGTGCCGACGTCGTGAACCTCGGTCTGATCTCCACGGACATGCTCTACTACGCGGCCGGCGTACAGCAGGCCGCGGGTGTGGTGTTCACCGCCTCGCACAACCCGGCCGCCTACAACGGCATGAAGATGTCGAAGGCCGGGGCGGTGCCGGTGTCCTCGGACACGGGGCTGTACGAGATTCGGGACATCGCCCAGGGCTACCTCGACGCCGGGCACATCCCCGCCGCGGAGACCACCGGCACCGTCTCGGAGCAGGACCTGCTCTCCGGCTACGCCCAGTACCTGCGCTCTCTCGTGGACCTCACGGGCATCCGCCCGCTGAAGCTCGTGGTGGACGCCGGCAACGGCATGGCCGGTAAGACCACTCCTGCGGTGCTGGGCGACGCCGTTCTCGAGGCCCTGCCGCTGGAGATCTCGCCGCTGTACTTCGAGCTCGACGGCACCTTCCCGAACCACCCCGCCAACCCGCTGGAGCCCGAGAACCTGCGCGATCTGCAGGCTGCCGTGGTCGAGCGCGGCGCGGACCTGGGCCTGGCCTTCGACGGCGACGCCGACCGCTGCTTCGTGATCGACGAGAACGGCGACCCCGTCTCCCCCTCCGCCATCACCGCGCTGGTGGCCCGCCGCGAAATCGCCCGGGCGCAGGCCGAGGGCGAGGACACCCCGGTGATCATCCACAACCTCATCACCTCGAAGGCCGTCCCGGAGCTGGTGGAGGCCGAGGGTGGCCGGGCCGTGGTGACCCGCGTGGGTCACTCCTTCATCAAGGCCGTGATGGCGGTGGAGGGCGCCGTCTTCGGCGGCGAGCACTCTGCGCACTACTACTTCCGTGACTTCTTCAACGCGGACACCGGCATGCTGGCCGCGATGCACGTCCTGGCCGCCCTGGGTGAGCAGGATCGTCCGCTGTCCGAGCTGGCCGAGGAGTACGAGCCCTACGTCTCCTCCGGCGAGATCAACTCGGAGGTGGAGGACAAGGCGGCGATGATGGACCGGGTGCAGCAGACCTTCGCGTCGGGCTCCGACGAGAGCGTTGAGGGTCATGGCCTGGTGTGCGAGCCGTGCGTGCCCGCGTTCGCGAATGTGCCCACCGTGGCGGCCCGGATGGACGGGCTGACGGTGACCGCCGAGTCCGGCGACTGGTGGTTCAACCTGCGCCCCTCCAACACCGAGCCGTTCCTGCGCTACAACGGCGAGGCCAAGGACCGCGCGACCATGGAGGCCCTGCGCGACGCCGTCCTCGAGGTGGTGCGCGGCAGCGTCGAGGGCTGAGGCGGGCGCCCGTACCCTGCCTTCCCTGTCGTTGTGCTCTGGTGAGCTGGCTGTCAGAGTAAGCGCAACAGTTCAGCCCGCCTCGACTTCAGTCGTGAGTGGGCTGGATCTTTTTTAGCCTCAGGAGCCGGACGATGCCCAGGCCATTGAAAGAGGCCACGACGGCCACCACGCAGATCCACCTCCTGCGGTCCCGTGGCATGGAGGTCAACGATGACCTGGCACTGCGCTGGTTGGCGAACGTCTCCTACTACCGTTCCTTCCGGTACGGCTTACACAGACCATCTGACACGCCCCCTGACGCGGTCCTCGCGAAAGCGAACCGTCAAGCAACGTCCAACGCGAGCCACTAGCCATTTGGTCCGACACTCCAGACACGATGAGAGACTCCGTCGCCCAATCGATAATCGCCTGCAAACCGGCGGCGGCACCCGGCAGTCAGACCTGCGTTTGGGCAGGAGCCGCCACCCCCGGGCCCAAAAGAAAATAGGCGAGGCCGCTACTAAATCCCGCGCTCAGCGCCCCAATGCCGACGGTCGCTGCAGGAACAACCAGGGGAAGTCCCGCGACGACGAGCCCTCCGAGCACTCCCGCTGCCGCGACCCCCGTGACTCCAGCCGCTAGAAACGATCGGGGCCCGCGGTGAAGTCGCCCGTAGGCGCCTCTCAGTGCGAGTCTGGAGGCAGCTACTCCGACGGCGGTAGCAATCCCTTGCGTCAGGGCTGTCGACGCCGCGATGAACGGCGCCACCCCGAGTACGGGATCCGAAATAGCGGACAGTGCTACGCTGGCGACGATACTGGCCGCTACTGCAGTGGACATCCAGAATACCCCACGAGAACACAACCTCTTTACCTCGAATTCTTATTGATGTTGTTCGCGAAGCGCTGCCAGGCCTGGAACGCAAATGACCTATAAAAGGCGTTGTTGATGAAGAATGATCGGTTAACGATGCTAGCCTTGGTCGCCAAGTACTGCCGGCCATTAATGGGCTCCACGATGAACATGATGTACGAACCGTAACCGTCAATGTGGCTTCTAGTCGCATTGAACCGAAAGGTCATCCCCCTGGGGGAGACCGCACCTCTAACCCGCCATGGTTACCTCCATTTTGAAGGGACCACCGCGCAAAGGGATCTTTTCTCCTGGCGCTGGCCAGTGACGCGGAGCACCTGGGACCGGAAAAGTGCAGTTGAAGCAATTGTGGAGCATATTCCAGACAACGACGGTGCCCTTATTGACCAGAAACTTCCAGGAATAATTCCAGGCCGGGTCGGCAACCACGGGAAAAACTACATCCCCACTTGAGACGTCGACCGTCTGAGTCAAAACTCCGTTCGACCAGTCATAATGAGTCGGCACGTTTACGCCACGCGCATCCTTGGCTCAGGGTTCGTCCAGGAATCCATACAGATCATCACCGTGAAGGAGAAGGAAACCAGCTTCGCTTGCAACCATCTCCGCTCCGTCGGGTACGTCGAACTGATATTTGAAGACTGACGGGGAGGACCCGCCTTCCGCGACTGGAATGAGTCGCGCACCAGAGTCCGTTGCCTGGGCAACCCAGCTTGTTGCCGACACATCAGATTGGATTCCGTGTGCTTCTACGCCATCCACCAACCCCGACTTGGCATCTCCATTAAGAAATTGATCATTTTCGAGAATCGTGATTGAAACCCCACGCGCCTCATCAGGCGCACCGGGTGACAGATCCGGGAGGCTCAAGACACCAGCATCATCGACTCTAAGTGTTGCAGCAGAATCTGTCGACGGGTCTAAGGTTGGTGCGACGCGTTCCACTAAGTCGAATGCGACCTCGATATTTTCGAGGTTGCTCTCGTCCGCGGATGCCGCCGTAGCGCCCCCAACTAGCACCATGACGGTCACGAGACCGCTTGCCAACATTGCTCTCAAACCGCGACGTGTGTCCACTGTTTCCCCAAGATGTCAGATGGGTATGATCCAAGCCAACGTTTCTTGTGCGATGGGGGGTACAGGGCCGCAAGTTCCGAGTCAACCTCGCGACGTGCCTCATCATCTGTGAGCGCGAACACGGGATCAGTGCCTAGCCCTGGGTCTGCTGCAGGGATAGGTGACATCTGATCTGGCTTGCCCGACAGGGCCGGCCTTCAAGGATGAGCACCATGCTCAAGCCCTACCCCCACGAGTTCATCGCCGACGTGATCAACCTCGCCCGCAACCGGGAACCCGGCGTGACCCTCGAGCAGATCGCGAAGGACTTCGGAGTCCACCCCATGACCCTGACGACATGGTGACGCCAAGACGAGATCGACCACCACGCCAAGCCCGGCCCACCCGCGTCGAGAACGCTGAACTGCGTGAACTACGCAAACGCAACCGGCTACTCGAGCAGGAGAACGAAGTCCTGCGCCGTGTAAGCGGCGTATCTGTCCCAGGCGAACCTCCCAAAAAATGATGTACCCGCTCGTCCGAGCTCGCCGCCGAGGGTGTCCCCGTGGCGGTGTCGTGCCGGGTACTGAAGCTCTCCCGCCAGCCCTACTACCGGTGGCTGAGCTGCCCGGTTACTGACGCTGAGATCCGTTCAGGCTCACCGGGCGAACGCCCTGTATGAAGCCCACCAGGACGACCCCGAGTTTGGGCACCGGTTGCTGGCCGACGAGGCCCGAACCAGCTGTGGCTGACGGACATCACGGAGCATCCCACCGAATTGGGAGCTGCTCTACTCCTGCGCGGTCAAGGACGTCTACTCCGGCAGGATCGTGGGCCACTCCACCAGCCCGCGGATGACCTCAAGGCTGGCCGTGGCGGCGTTGAACAACGCCGTGCAGGCCCGAGGGGACGTGGCCGGGGGCATCGTGCACTCCGATTGCGGGTCGCAGTTCCGCAGCCTTCACATACCGGCGTGCCCTGACCCGGCGCCGTCGGCAGCACCGGTTGGGCCGATTGAGCCGGCGTTGAATTCGAGGCCATCATGAACACCAGCGTCGCTCTCGCGGCGTGACGAGGAACTGTCACCTATCCCTGCAGCAGACCCTTCCCTGCTCGCGGCCAGCGGATTCAGGCCACGACTACTCGCTGGATTGTGAAGAGCCGTTTCATGCCGAATCCCTTGGTCACGGCGTCAGCGCTAGGACTACCGGAGGGGACCACGTTTCAACCTGTGCCTGGGGCCACAGCAGAACGGTCCGTCGAGCGAACTGCCTCAAGCAGCCGACGCCAGTCACCCCTGCGAGGCCAGCACGAGCGGCAGGACGCCCTGTGCGCCGGCGGCTCGCAGCGCACGGGTGGCCTCGGTGAGCGACCACCGCGAGTCCACGAGATCGTCGACGAGCAAGACGGGGCCGTGCTGGCCGGCGTCGGGGGCGGAGGCCAACGCCTCGGCGACCGCGGCGGGCACGGCGAAGCGGCCCGCAACGGAGCCCAGCCGATAGGCACTGTTGCCACCCGGCCCGGCGGAGGGCCCACCCCGCTGATACTCCAGGGTGCCCAGGAACGGCAGCCGGCCGATCTCGCCCAGGCGCGCGGCGAAGGAGCCGATCAGCTGCTGTCGACGCCGTGACGGCATCGCCACCACGGCGATGGGACGCTCGTCCCAGCCCCACTCTCGCAGCACCCGCACGGCCGCATCCACGAGTGCTTGCGGCGCCGGGGCGTCGTCGGCCTCGAGCAGCTCGCGCAGCCGGGGGCCCCAGCCGACGTCGGACAGTCGCGCGAGCGCCCGGCCCTCCGCGTACTGCTCCGCGGCGGGGATCCGGCCTTTGAGGGGCACCCCCAGTCGCTCCATCCCCGAGGGCCACATGGCGCGCGGCTCGATGCTCACACCCACCCGATTCAGGGTGTGATCCGCGGCCTCCCGCGCCTGCGTGGAGGACCCGGTGGGATACCAGGGACCCGCGCAGTTGTCGCAGCGGCCACACGGGGCGGCCGCCGGGTCATCGAGCACCCGGCTGAGGAACTCCATGCGGCAGGCGTCCGTGTTCTCGTAGTCCAGCATGAGCCGTTCCTCGTCGCGGCGAGCCTGGGCCACGCGGGTGTAGCGCTGCGCGTCATAGATCCACGGCTGCCCCGTGGTCCGCCAGCCCCCGCCCACACGCTCGACCGCACCATCGACCGCGAGCACCTTGAGCAGCAGCTCGAGCTGCGTGCGCCGGGCCTGCACCTGCGTCTCCAGTGCGGGCACCGAGGTGGGGGCGCTCGAGGCACCCAGAGCATCGAGAACGGCGCGTGCCTGCGCCTCATCCGGCATGGAGGCGGTGGCGAAGTAACGCCAGATCTGGCGGTCTTCCGGCCCCGGCAGCAGCAAGGCGACCGCGTGATCCGTGCCGCGCCCCGCTCGGCCCACCTGCTGGTAGTAGGCCACCGGGGAAGACGGGGCGCCGAGATGCACCACGAAGCCCAGGTCTGGCTTGTCGAAGCCCATCCCGAGCGCGGAGGTGGCGACCACCGCCTTGACGCGGTTGTCCTTGAGATCCTGCTCGATCACGGCCCGCTGTTCCGGGTCCGTGCGGCCCGTGTAGGCGACGACGTTCTGCCCCGCGTCCCGCAGCGCTCGGGCTGAGTCCTCGGCAGCCGAGACGGTCAGCGCGTACACGATCCCGGAGCCGGGCAGCTCCGCCAGATGCGAGAGCAGCCACGCCAGGCGTGCGGCGGGACTGGCCATGCGCAGCACGCCCAGCTGCAGAGACGCGCGTGCCAACGGGCCACGCAGCACGAAGACCTCCGCCGTGCTGGCCACCCCGAGCTGCTCCACCACATCCGCCACCACGCGCTCGTTGGCGGTCGCCGTGGTTGCCAGCACCGGCACCGCCCGGGGACCCTCCGCGGGCAGCTGGCCGATGAAATCCCGGATGCGCCGGTAGTCCGGACGGAAGTCGTGGCCCCAGTCGGAGATGCAATGAGCTTCGTCCACCACCAGCAGTCCCATGCGCTCGAGCAAGGCGGGCAGCTGCTCCTCGCGGAATCGCGGGTTGTTCAGCCGCTCCGGTGAGATCAGCAGGACATCCACCGTGTCCTCCGCGAGTGCCTGGCGCACCTCATCCCACTGGGTGGCGTTCGCCGAGCTCATGGTCACCGCGCGCACGCCCGCTCGGGCCGCGGCGGAGATCTGGTCCCGCATCAGGGCCAGCAGCGGCGAGACGATCACGGTGGGCCCGGCTCCCCGGGCGCGCAACAGCAGGGAGGACACGAAGTACACGGCGGACTTGCCCCAGCCAGTGCGCTGAACCACCAGGGCCCGGCGTCGTCCCTGGACGAGGGCCTCGACGGCCTCGAACTGCCCGTCTTTGAACTGCGCCTCCGGGTGATTGACGAGGCGGCGCAGCACCGCGAGCGCCTCGGCGTGCAGGCTTTCGCCCGGGGAGTCCGTGGTGGGTGCGGCTGCGGTGTCCATGGCTGTCAGTGTGCCACCGGCCGCCGGGTGCGCGGCAGGGGCTGTGGATAATGTCATCCATGAAGCTCAATGCGTTCACCGACGTCTGCCTGCGCATCCTCATGACGCTGGGCCGCGATCCCGAGCGCAAGCTGACCAGCCAGGACATCGCCGATGAGATCGCGGTCCCGTACAACCACGTGATCAAGGCCGTGGGCGAGCTGCGCCGCCGCGGCGCGCTGACAGTGACGCGCGGCCGGACCGGCGGCGCGCGGATCACGGATCACGGACTGCACCTGCGCGTCGGCGGGCTGGTGCGGGATCTCAGCACGCGCGATGAGGTCATCGACTGCGAGGGCAAGGAGTCGGGCACGCCGTGTCCCCTGGTCGGCAACTGTGCCCTGCGCGGCGCCCTGGCCCGTGCTCGGGAGGCCTTCCTCGCCGAGCTGGATGCCATCACCCTGGCTGAGCTGCTGCCGCCGCTGTCGGAGGCCACGGGCCCGGTCTCGCTCGGACTGCCACCGGTGGGTGCCCCCGCCGTGTAATCTTGCAAACACAATGCAAGATTACTGAAGGAGCTCCCCCGTGCTGTCCGAGAAGTCGCGCCCCGTGATCGAGGCGACCGCCGCCGTCGTCGCCGAGCACATGCCCCAGATCACGCCGAAGTTCTACGCGCACATGTTCGCCGCACACCCCGAGCTGCTCAACGGCACGTTCTCCCGCGCCAATCAGCGCAATGGCGAGCAGGCCCAGGCGCTGGCCGGTTCCGTCGTGCACTTCGCGGTCCACCTGCTCGAGCACCCGGACACCCTGCCCGAGGCCGTGCTGGCCCGCATCGCCCACAAGCACACCTCGCTCGGCGTCACTGCGGACCAGTACCAGATCGTCTATGAGAACCTCTTCTGGGCCATCGCCGAGGTCCTGGGCGACGCCGTCACCCCCGAGGTCGCCGAGGCATGGACCGAGGTGTACTGGCTCATGGCCGACGCCCTGATCCGCCTCGAGAAGGGCCTCTACGCCCGCCAGGCGAACACCGCCCTGTGGTCTCCGTGGTCCGTGGCCGCCCGCGAGGAGACCGGCACCCGCGCCGTCACGCTGCGCCTCATCCCTGCCGACGACACCCCCGTCACCCCCGCCGCCCCGGGGCAGTACGTCTCCGTGCGCCTGCCCGTGGCCGACGGCCTGGTGCAGGCCCGCCAGTACTCGCTGAGCGCGCACGCCGAGTCCGCTCAGGAGCGCGTGATCACCGTCAAGCGCGACGACGATGGCGAGGTCTCCCCGCTGCTCGTGAACACCCTGCAGGTGGGCGACACCCTCGAGGTCTCCAACCCCTACGGTGAGATCACCCTCGACGACGCCGAGACTCCGCTGACACTGCTGACCGCCGGCATCGGGATCACCCCGGCCGCCGCGCTGCTGGACACCCTGACCCGCGCCGGTTCGACCCGCACGGTGACGCTGCTGCACGCCGATGCCTCCTGGGAGGACGTGGCCCTGCGCGATCAGGTGCTCGGCGCGGTGGAGGCCCTGCCGAATGCGAGCGCCGAGTTGTGGCTCGAGCGCGGCGCGTCCGAGGCGCCCACCTCGCTGCCGGTCCACGCCGGGTTCCTGAACCTCGAGGATGCCGCCGTGCCCGTGTCCGACGACGCCACGATCATCCTGTGCGGACCGCTGCCGTTCATGCAGGCTACCCGGTCCGCGCTGATCGAACGCGGCGTGCCGGCCACGAACATCGCCTACGAGATCTTCGGCCCGGATCTCTGGCTCGCCTCCTGAGTCTGCCCGGCGCCCACCACGACGACGGCGGGGCACCCCGCCGGGGGACCCGCCCCGGGCGGCCCCCGCCGCGGCCCAGGCCCTGGCTCGGAGCGAACGGGTTGTTGCCCGGACGCGGGCCCGGACGGGGACCGCCGGGCTTGGGGGCGCCACCGGGCTTGGGCCCGGGCGCGGGAGCACCCGGCTTCGGCGCCGAGGCGGCCGGCTTGGCGGGCGTCGCCGGCGGCTGCTGAGCGGCCGGCGCCTCCGGCGGGGCGCTGGGGGTCTCCGGCGCCGCCGTGGCGGGGGTCGCCGGGTTGGGAGCGCCCGGCTTGGGCGCGGCAGAACCGGCACCCGGCTTGGGGCCAGCGGGCGCCTTCGCGCCAGCGTCGCCGTGCTCGGCGGTAAACGATTCACGCACGCGGCGCACCACGGGCGCCTCGATGGTGGAGCTGGCGGAGCGGACGAACTCGCCCTTCTCCTTCAAATGGTTCAGCAGTGTCTTGCTCTCGACTCCGAGCTCTTTCGCGAGCTCGTAGACCCGGACCTTGGCCACGTTTCTCCTCTATCTGCCGGTCCAAGATCTCGTCGAGTCCTCGGACCTGCGTCAGTGCTGGGCGTTGCTCATTGCTGAGTACTCATCGGTGACTCATCAGCGTCAAACCCGCTTTCGGTTCTCTTCCTGGCCACCGGCACCTCGCCGGTGGTGTTGCCGATCGTCGGCGTCGACGACGGCGGTCTGCCACGCCTCGACATAGGCGCGGACCTCCTGGAGGTCCGCGGCCGTGCGAAGACGTAGTGCCCGTCCGATCGCGCGACGCCGCTCTGCCTGATCCAGGCACACGGTGGTGGGGTGGACCCACGCCCCGCGGCCGGGAAGGCGCTGCGCCGGGTCGGGGACGATCAGGGCCTGCGAGGCCACACGTGCGTCCACGACCATGCGTAACAAGTTCGACCGCTGGTCCCGACGTCGACACCCGATACAGGTACGTACCGGCTCCGCCGGAGGAACCACGGCGTCCCCCATCCTAACCCTCTCGGGACTCACCCGACGACGCGCCCGGTTCGGTGTCCGGGTGGATGTCGATGCGCCACCCGGTCAACTTGGCCGCGAGGCGCGCGTTCTGTCCCTCCTTGCCGATGGCGAGGGAGAGTTGGTAGTCGGGCACGACGACGCGGGCGGCGCGCATCCGCTCGTCGACGATCTCGACCGAGCTGACCCGCGCGGGTGAGAGCGCCGAGGCGACGAACTCGCGGGGATCCTCCGAGTAGTCGACGATGTCGATCTTCTCGCCGCGCAGCTCGGTGGTGATGGAACGGGCACGTTGCCCCATCGGGCCGATGCAGGCCCCCTTGGCGTTGACGCCGGGCACCGTCGTGTGCACCGCGATCTTCGTGCGGTGCCCCGCCTCACGGGCGAGCGCCGCGATGGTCACGGTGCCGTCGGCGATCTCGGGCACCTCGAGGGCGAACAGCTGGCGCACGAGGTTGGGGTGGGTGCGGGACAAGCCGATCTGCGGGCCCTTCATGCCACGCTTGACGCTGACGACGTAGCAGCGCAGCCGCTCGCCGTGCACGTACTTCTCACCCGGAACCTGCTCGGCCGAGGGCAGGACCCCCTCGACGCTGCCGAGGTCGACCTGCACGTTGCGCCCCTGGCTCTGCTGGATGACGCCGGTGACGATGTCGCCTTCCTTGTCGCGGAAGTCGCCGAGGACGGCGTCGTCCTCCAGGTCGCGCATGCGCTGCACGATGACCTGTCGCGCCGTCGAGGCGGCCACGCGGCCGAACCCGTCGGGGGTGTCGTCGAACTCCGGACCCGGCTCGCCGTAGCTGCCGTCCTCGAGCTGCTCGGGGTCCTCGCGCGCCCACACGACGACGTGACCGGTCTTGCGGTCCAGGTCGACGCGAGCGCGCTTGTAGGCGCCCTCGGTGCGTTGGTAGGCGAGCAGCAGGGCCTGCTCGATCGCCGGGATGATCACTTCGAGCGGGATCTCCCGCTCGCTCTCCATGAGCCGCAGTGCGGCCATGTCGATGTCCATCAGTCCTCCTCCTCCGCGCGGCCGAACTCGACCTGCACGTCACCGCGGGTGATGTGCTCCAGCGGATAGGTCGTCTCGTCGCCGCCCTCGGCGCGCAGCCGAACGGCGTCGGGACCGGCCGCCACGAGGCGCCCGGTCGGTGTGTCGCCGTCGAGGACCAGCCGCACGAGGCGGCCGACGTTGCGGCGGAAATGGCGGTCGGCGGTGAGCGGGCGCGACACGCCCGGGGAGGTGACCTCCAGGGTGTAGGGCCCGTTGCCGAGGGCGTCGGAGGCGTCGAGGGCGTCGGAGACGGCCCGGGTGGCGTCGGCGACCGCGTCGAGGTCCAGCGCCGGGATGGTGGACTGCGTCTCGCCCTCCGGCAGGTCCGCCACATCGACGAGGTCGCCCGGGGCGAGAGCCCGATCGACGGCGATCCGCACGACCCGACGCTTGCCCGCCGGGGTGATGGTGACGTCCTCGACGACGAGCCCCAGGTCGGTGACGGCGCCGGAGACGACCTCCTCGACGCGCTGTGCGGGTGATGCTGCCATGACCCCTCCCGATGTTCTCGTGTCGTCCGGGGCGAAGCACCCCTGAATCGTCGCCACTCTAGGCGACTGCGGGCCGAAGGCCGATTCGGCGTGAGTGCGACGGCCCCCACCCGTAGTACCCCTACGGCGAGTCACGCTCCCCGTGTCGGTGAGCGGGCGCGGCCCGTGACGCTGCGACGATGGGCCGATGGAGGTGAGCAGACGGACGGCGCTCGTGGCGCTGTCGACGCTGGCGGTGGCGGGCTGCGGCGTCCGCCTCGACGTCCCGCCTCCTGAGCCGCCCCCGCCGCCGGACGATCCGGCCGGGCCCGACCTGCTCCAGGAGCGGGCGCGGGCAGCGGCTGCGCTCATGGTCGCGAACGGCGTGGACGCCCCGCTGGCGCGGGCGCTGCGTCCCGTGCACGCCGAGCAGGTGGCGCTGTTGGAGGAGGCCCTCACCCGGCTGGTCCCCCCGCCCGCGACTCCCA
>JAUNTT010000044.1:0-1059 GCA_030538555.1 Micrococcus sp. | reverse complement strand
GCAGGGCGCGGAGGTGATGTTCGTCCGGCAGGTCGCGCCGACCCTGGAGGACCTCGCCCGCGCCGAGGGGGCGGGCCGTGACCCGGTCGATCGTCAGGCCTGGGAGCGGTTCTCCCCCCGCTTCGCGTCGCTGCTCGTCGGCAGCATCGCGCAACGATCGGTGGCCCACGCGCTCGTCGCCGGACCCGCGACGCCCCTGCCGATCCACGTGATCTCCGGCCCGATCGGTGAGCGGGTTCTCGCCGCGCACCGATCGGCGGCCTACGGCGTCGAGGTGGCCGCCGCGCACCTGCGCGAGGGCCGCCGCGCCGTCGCGGTGGAGGTCCTCGCCGACCTGCGCCGCGTCGAGGAACAACTCGTCGCCGACCTGCCCGAGGCTCCCCCGCGCCCGCTGGGATACGCGCTGCCCGAGACCGTGACCGTCACCGACGCCGACTCGGCCTCGGCGCTCCTGCAGGCGGTGCTGGAACGCCTCACCGACGTCGTCGTCGCCGCCGCTGGGCCGACCGCGGAGGCGCTCCGGGCCGGTGGGGCAGCGGGCGCGGGCGCCGTGGGAACGCTGATCGATCTCGCGACTGCGGCCGAACTCGCGCGGGTCCGGTGCGGTGGCCCCCTCGCACCCGGGGTGCCGGCCCGGACCATGGCCCGGGCCGAAGGGCCTGCCCCCGTTTCCCCCGGATTGGCCTCACCGCCCGCGGGCTAGGCTGCGGGCGTGACTGACAGCCCGTCTCCGGCGCGGCGGCTCGCAGGGGCGTGGGCGGCCGTCTCGGGGCTGTCCATGACCGGGCACCTCGCGGGTGGAGCAGCGATGCCGTCGCCCGTGGCCGTCGCCCTCGTCGCCATCCTCGGTCTCACCGTCGCGGCGCTCCTCACCCGGGGCGATGCCCCGGTGCGCACGACGACAGCCGTGTGGGTCCTCGGCGCCTTCCAGGGCGTGGCGCACCTCATCCTTCACCACGTCACCGGCACCGCTGCCGTGACGACGGCGGCCGCCCACGCGGCCCACATGACGCACGCGACCCACGGAACGACGGCCGTGTCGGCTGCGTCGGCTATGTC
>JAUNTT010000043.1 GCA_030538555.1 Micrococcus sp. | reverse complement strand
CATCTAGTGGTTACTCGAGCCCGTCAGTGACTCACAACCAGACTGGCGCAGAGGGGTGGGCACTTCTTACGGGTCGTTTGCGCACCGAAGTTTCCGGCGGGGAGTGGAGAGTGGATTTTCGGGTCACGACTCGGCGTTCTGAGGGGTCCAGAACGCCGAGATTCGACCCGATAGCCCGTGGGGTGGGGTCAGTAGCTCGGGCCGGGCGAGGGTCAGTAGCTCGCGCGGTCCCCGGACGGCTGTGCGGCGGTGTCGGTGCACCAGCGGGCGGCGAGGGCTTCGGAGCCGCGGGCCAAGATTGCCACGTCGGCGCCCACGTTCACGAAGTCCGCTCCGGCCGCCACGTAGGCCTCGGCCTGCTCGGGCACGAACGCGTTGACGCCCACCACCTTGCCAGCCGCCTTCACCTCGCGGATGACCGACTCGACGGCGGCCACCACCTCCGGGTGTGCCTGCTGTCCCAGCAATCCCATCGACGCGGAGAGATCCGAGGGGCCCACGAACACGGCGTCGATGCCGTCGACGGCGGCAATGGCCCCGGCATTCGCCACGCCCGCAGCCGTCTCCACCTGCACCACCACGGAGACGTGCTCGTCCGCGCCGGTCAGGTAGCCGTCGATGCGGTTCCACCGGCCCGAGCGCGCCAGCGCCGAGCCCACACCGCGCACACCGGCCCGGCGGTCGGCCGCCGCTGTACCACCTCCGGCCCGGCGCTCGCCGACAGCCTGAACCGCCGCGCCGTCCGCAGGACCAGCACCCGCCGCGCCAGCACCCGCACCACCACGCACCCCGGGGTACCGCGCGGCGGCGACGGCCACAGCGGCCGCCTCGGCGTCGTCGACCATGGGCACCAGCAGTGTCTGCGCGCCCACGTCCAGGAACTGCTTGATCAGCACGGGATCCAGGGCGGGCACGCGCACCATGGTCGGCACACGGTAGGCGGCCACAGTGCGCAGCTGGCCCAGCACATCGGCCAGGGTCAGGGGCGCATGCTCGGCATCAATCAAGAGGTAGTCGAACCCCGCGCCCGCGCAGATCTCAGCGGTGTTGGCGTCCCCGTTGCACAGGAACATGCCTGCCGCGGCCCGGCCCCCGCGCGCCGCCACGGCGGCCTCGTCGAATAGGTCGCGAAATAGCGGCTGGGTGGCGGTGGAAATGCTCACGGGCGACTCCTCATCAGCGGGACTTCATGAACGGGACGAGCGCTACGGACAGAAACGAGACAACGTCAACGGGCCCCATCAACGCAACCCGCGCCGACGTCGTCGGGAAGGTCTACGCGAAGCGGCAGGTGATGGTGCCCAGCGGGCCGTAGTCCGCGTAGACGGTGTCACCGGCGTAGACCCACATGGGGCGGGTGAAGGAGCCGGCGAGGACGATCTCCCCGGCGGCGAGGGAATCGCTATGACCGGCGATGCGGTTGGCGAGCCAGTGCACGCCGTTGGCGGGGTGGTTGAGGACGCCCGCGGCGACGCCGGTCTCGATGATCTCCTCGTTGCGGGAGAGGATGCCGGAGACCCAGCGCAGGTCGACGTCGTCGACGCCGACCGGTCGGCCGCCGAGGACCATGGAGCCCAGGGCGGCGTTGTCGGAGATGGTGTCCGTGATGGTGCGGCCCTCCATCTCGATGCGCGAGTCGAGGATCTCGAGTGCGGGGACCACGTACTCGGTGGCGCGCAGGACGTCGATCAGCCCGAGCCCGGGTCCGCGCAGCTCATTCTTGAGCACGAACGCGAGCTCCATCTCGACGCGCGGATGCGTGTAGCGTGCCCACTCGTAGACGTGGCCGGACTCGACCACCTGGTCATCGAAGATCACGCCGTAGTCCGGTTCGTCGATGCCGGTGGCGTCCTGCATCGCCTTCGAGGTCAGGCCGATCTTGTGGCCCACCTTGCGCCGGCCGGCCTCCTCCTGGCGCTGCGCCCAGATGCGCTGCACGGCGTAGGAGTCCTCGATCTGCATGTCCGGGTAGCGCGCCGTGAGCAGCGGCACGGGCTTGCGGTCGACGCCGGCCTGGTGGAGTTCGTCGGCGATCTTCACGTGGGTCTCGTGGGAGAGCATGGTGAAAATCGTATACGTTCTGACCGAACGCGGGTAGGGGTGGGGTGTGCGAGGTGGGGTGTGCGATGCGAGGTCGTGTGACGCGAGGCGGCGCCGTCGGTTCAGTGGCGCGCGGCGGTCGTCGCCCGACGGCGTTCCTCGCGCGGGCGTTGTTTCTCCCGTTCCTGGCGGCTGTAGCGCCAGTACTGCCACAGCAGAGCGACGCCGCCGACGACGGCCGTCGCGACCATGGCCTGCCAGGCGCTGCCTCCGTCGCGAGTGAGGAGGAAGTCCGCGGCACCGAAGTAGAGGATGCCCGGCACCGCGATCAGCAGGCAGAAGCCGAGCACCATAAGTGCGGTGCGGAGGCGGTTCTCGGGTTTCCGTTTCGTACTCATGCTGAGAACGCAATCCGGGTCACGTCGGCGGAGCATGGACGAAAGGTGGCAGCGGGTGTTCGGCCTCAGCGACGTGAGGTTCGGGTCTGGTGGTGATCTTCGTCGGCAGACGTGCGACGACCCACGCGACTCGAGACGAAGAACGAGCCCACCACCATGGCCCCAAGGACCACATACATCACCACAGAGCTGATGTGCCCGGCATTGCGCGCCCAGATCAGGATCAGCGCCACAGCGATGAAGCCAACCGTCTCGGCGATCAGCAGGGTGTTCTTATTCATGCGGGGACCTCCGGTTCAGATCGCTGCGGGAGTGGGCCGCGAGGCGCGGCGCGCGTTGTCTGCACGCTAACAGCCGCTCCCGACGACGCCGGCCCGGTCCGCAGCGGCGGCCCGCCGTGGTGCTGGGGAGGGAGAATGGACGGATGGTTGGGCGAGTAGTGGAGGCGCAGCGGGCGAGCCTGGAGGCGGCGGTGCGCGGTTCGAGCCGTGTGGGGCGGGCGCGGCCGTGGCTGCTGGTGCTGTTCGTCGCTGCGGTGGCGGCGCATTTAGTGGTGCTGTACCTCCCCGGTGGGCCTGCCACGGAGCCGGGTGCCGAGATCCCTGGTCTGGACAAGCTGATCCATGTGATCGCGTTCGCCGTGCCCACGTTCTTGGCAGTGAGCCTGAGCGGGAGACGGCGTGCGGCGGTCCCGTTTCTGCTGCACGCCCCACTCAGCGAGTGGGTGCAGCACGTCGCCGTCCCGCAGCGCACGGGGGACGTGTGGGACGTGAGCGCGGATGTGGCTGGGGTGGTGCTGGGGCTGTGGCTGGCCCGTCCTCGCACAAGCTCGTAAGCCTGCGAGAGTGGTAGGGGGCGCCAAGGAGGAGCCTGAGTCTGCTCCGGGGGTTGCTTCACTATGCCCAGGATTTATCAGTGGCGTCGTGGCCCCTCGTGGGATCGGCGTGCGTCCTGTGGTAGCACCGACCGCCGGAGTGTTCGTTCAGCGTCCGACTGTTCATAGTCCACGGACGAGGATCCAAACCTTGCGTCGGCGGGGCCGAGCTGCATTGGCGTGTCGTCCGGCCGTTGACCGGGTACCACGCCGAAGGGCGCTCCAACGGTTTTGCCCTCGGTCTCCACGGTGGGGAACCAGCGCGCAAACTGGGCGCGGAGACCCGGGTCCACGACGTAGAGATAGGTGCCGCGCACCCCGCGCGTGAGCAGCACGTTGTAAATGTTGATGACGTACTCGCGCAGGTCCTCGTCCGTGTAGGTGCGACCGAGCTGGACGTTGTCCCGCTTGCCCCGCTTATCGAAGTAGTCAGGGCGCACGAACTGGACGCGTTGCTCCGCCTCGTTCCAGACGAGGTCCGGCCCGATCACGACACCTGTGTAGTTGAGGTCATACCCCTGGAGGGTGTGGATCGAGCCGACCTCGTGTTCGGCACCCGGTGAGGTCACCCATTCCTTGTCGGTCCGGTTCCACGGCAGGCGCACCCCGTCGAGCTCGATGTCCCAGTCGACCGGGTCCGGGTTCGACTTCGTCGGCTTGCTCTGCCAGGGCCAGGCGTAGCCCGCCGCCAGCCGAGCCAGGCCGTGTTGCTCGTTGCGCTTCAAGATCTTCTGGTGCATCGCACCGAAGTCAGTGAACATCCGCAGCTCGTACTCGCCGAGTCCTGGAGCGGCCGGACCGTGACCGCGGAGGAGGGCGCCGAAGAAGTCCACGTAGTCGTCGGACGCCTCGACCCGCAGCTGGGACGTGAGCGCGTGGTAACGGTGTTCGGTTCGAGCGCGGTCCAGGAGCCCGTCCACGGTCCGACGGTCGAGGTCGGCGGGACGCACGGTCTGCAGCGGGTCGAGGAGCAGGATCTGGTGGTGGCTGCGGTCGATGATCCAGTCCAACTGCGTATAGGCCAGGTCGTCGCGCCCGAACAGGTCGGCGTTGATCTGCGGGAAGAGGGCGTTCTGCATGCCGCTCGACTGGCTCGCCCGCAGGTTGAGACGATGCGCCTCGTCCACGATCAGGACGTCGTACATCTCCTCATGCTTCTTCTTACCCACGTCCCACGGGTCCATGACCATGTTCGGATGCAGCCCGGGGGTGGTGCGGAAGACCTTTTGCAGCGACCTGCGGAGGGACTGTTGAGGGACTACGATCCCGATCTTCAGGTCGTTTCCCACGAGGTGGCGCCGCAGCCGTTCGTGGTTGTCCGGGGTGAAGATCGAGTGGAAGGCCTCATCGGTGCTGAGGTCCGCCTCGTCGGGGTCCTCGAGCAGTCTCGCGAGGTCGGCCAGGAGTTTCATCAGGAACACGCCGAGGACTGTCTTTCCGGTGCCGGGTCCGCCCTGGACCACGAACGGACCCACGGCGGCGGGGTCTTCCGCGGCGAGGATTCCCCGGACGATCTCCGCCAGCGACGCCTCCTGGTCCGCGGTGAGCGACTTGAACGGGGAGAGCTTGAACAACGTGCTGTTGATGATCTGCTCGCGCGACTGGGAGAAGACCTTCTCCGCGAGCAGACGCTCGAAGATCTCCTCGAAGAGTTCGCGGTACTCCTCGCGGCGGTAGTAGTCGTGCTGACGCAGTCCGAGGTTGCCGTTAAGGGACTGGCGTCCGCTGTCCCCGCCGATCCGCTGGATCAGGAACGATTCGAGGTCCAGGGCGGCAGACTTGTTGAACTTCTCGTGGAGCACCACGCGCATGGTCGTCAGGGCCGACTTCTTGGGATCGTCCCAGTGCTGACGACGACGGGCCGCCACGTTGGTGGTTTCGCCGACGTAGACCTGGCGCTGGTTGTCGATCACGTATACGGCGGGCCAATTGGAGAGCTGGCGGAGGGCGTCGGCGTCGAGGTTGACGGGCAGGGCGCCCTTGAAGGCGAGGCGCTCGAGTCGGTAAGCGGACTGGTTTTCCTTCATCGGACCCTCACCTCGCCCTCGCACTCGGACAGCGCCGCTGGCACCGGGTGCTTTCGCGCCGATTTCACCAGCTTCGCCTGCACAATCTCGTCTACGTCCCAGCCCATGCGGTCGGCCATCATGAAGCAGTAGGTGAGGACGTCGGCGAGTTCATCACGGACGGCCTCGCTCGTAGCAACCGCTTCTACGCTGGCGGATTCGTCCCACTGGAAGTGCTCGAGCAGCTCGGCAGCCTCGATGCTGATGGACTTGGCCAGACCTGCAGGGGTATGGAATCGCTGCCAGTCTCGTTCGGCGACGAACTCGCGTAGCTGGCTCAGCGTCGTGGCGTGGTCGCGTTGGGTCATCCCAATCCTTCCCGGTGAGGGGCGATCAAGGGCCAGTCTAGAGACAGAGCGCTGTGTGCGGGGAGCTCTCGTCTGGTTGCCGTCGACGAGAGGGACTGGCTCGCCTACCCCTCGAGCTCGTACCGCCGGTGGCGCAGCTCCCGTTCGGCGCCACGAAGCACTGATCCCTCGAAGCCGGCAAGGCTCAGGTCGACAGTGCCCGCCGCGCTCAGCGCTAGGGCCTGGGCGGCGCGGGTTGCCCTCTGAGGGAGGTCGAGAGCGGCTCCGAATGCGTCCCAGTGTCGCCGCCGCAGGCCCCGGTTCCGGCCATCAACGCGAAGTGCCATTGACATGTCGCGGTACACCACGGTGCTCGGCAGGTCGTACATCGGTGCGATCTGCCACTGCCGGTCCAAGCTTTGGAGGATCGACACGTTCTTCGCGTGCAGATCACCATTGCCGGTCAGCCAGGCGAAGAGGAACTGCAGGTAGAGGTTGCGAGCGGCCACGCGAGGCGCCGACGATCGTGCAACCAACGCCAGGGCGACGTCCTCTGCGGACACGGCGTACTTGGCGGCTGGCACGATACCCAATACCTGGCTCGCATCCTCGAGTGCCAAGCGTCGAAACTGACCCCCGGCCTCTGGTACCCGATCAAACCGCGTGACCAGAAGTCCAGGTACCTGGTGGGCGTCCTTGACGAGTGCATGGCGAGCCACGTCCAGCCCCAGGCGTGCCGCGTGCGTGAGATGCAGTGCTTCATTTGCAACCAGGTGTGGGTGCTCCGCTGGGTCGAGCTTGAGGATTGCTCGCGACCCCGCCAGGGCGAGCGGAGTGTTGATCATCGAGGCCGAGGCCTTAGCTTGCATGCCGGGCAATCCGTGACGGTCAGGGAGGGCGGCCAGTGAGCGGAAATCAAGGTCTGCCGGGTCCTCTGTCGAGAGGGCTGGCGGCTCCATCGGTGGCGACCCGGCGGGCACGATCTGCACGTCCCCGGGAACGTCGGCTCCCACGGCCAACAGCAGGCTGAGCTCGTCATCGGCCGAGGATTTCACCGCGTGACGCAGCACCGTCAATCGGTGCCCCTCGGGAAGCAGGCCCGCAAAGAACGGGGGCAACCCACCGCCCGGCGTGACCACCGGAATAGTGCTGCAAGGCAGGGTGAAGGCGACGTCGGCACCCTGGTAGTCGTCGGCGTAGGCAAACTCGGTCTCGCCAGCCGGCGTGCGGGTGAGCGATGCCGCAAGAACTCCGGCCTTGTAGACATCCGCGCGGACGGCGTAACGCAGGTCCTCGAGCGGCGGCGGTGCTGGCTCGGTCATACGACCGCCTCGATCCGGACGCCGAGGGTCTCCGCGACTGCCAGGACGGCAGCCAAGCTCGGACTGGTTGAACCCTTCTCGATGTCCCGGACAGTGCGGTCAGACAGCCCTGCCAGATCGGCTAGTTGTTGCTGCGTGAGGCGGTACCGCAGGCGCGCCGCTTTCAACGTCGCACCTATGTCATTGCTGGTCTCGCTTGCTCCATCCTGCGGTGATCGCGGCGGTGCGTCATCGGAAGAATTGTTCCGGACAGTGGTCTTCATGCGTCTAGTCTGCCACTATTCCAGTGATTTCGGAAGGATTGTTCCGTTCGGGAGCCGCGTCGGGGACCCACCTCCACCCACGCCAACGGCGGGCACCCACCCAGGGTGCCCGCCGTCGTCGTCGTCACGGTGCCGCGCCACCGCAGCCGCAGCCCCGCACCTCACCTCACAACTGGTTGCCCAGCTTGTACTCGCCCTTCTTGTAGTCCGGCATGGACTCCTCGCCCTCATCGGCCCGGGTGTAGGAGAACCCGTCGGCGCCGATGGTCACGGCCATCTCGGAGTCGTCGGTCCGCGCCACAACCTCCTTAACGTTCCCGTCCAGGTCCAGCACCAGCGAGGCCTCGGTGTACCAGGAGGGGACCACGGGGGTGCCCCACCAGTCGCGGCGCTGGTTGTCATGCACGTCCCAGGTGACCACGGGGTTGTCCGGGTCGCCGGTGTAGTAGTCCTGGGTGTAGATCTCCACGCGGTGACCATCGGGGTCACGCAGGTAGAGGTAGAACGCGTTGGACACGCCATGCCGTCCCGGTCCGCGCTCGATCGCGTCGGACATGCGCAGGGAGCCGAGCTTGTCGCAGATGGCGAGGATGTTGTGCTTCTCGTGGGTGGCGAAGGCGACGTGGTGCATGCGGGGGCCGTCGCCGCCGGTCATGGCGGTGTCATGCACGGTGGGCTTGCGGCGCATCCACGCGGCGTAGACGGTGCCGGCCTCGTCCTGGATGTCCTCGGTGACGCGGAAGCCGAGGTCCTGCATGTAGCGAGCGGCGCGGGGGACGTCCGGGGTGACCTGGTTGAAGTGGTCCAGACGCACGAGCGCGCCGGGGGAGTAGAGGTCGTAGCGCCAGGCCAGACGCTCCACGTGGTCCACCTCGTGGAAGAACTCGTAGGGGAAGCCCAGCGGGTCCTCGACGCGCACCGAGTCCCCGACGCCCTTCACGAAGCCGTCCGTGTTGCGCTCCACGCGGCAGCCGAGTTCGGTGTAGAACTCCACGGCCTTGTCCAGGTCCTCGGGGGTGCGCACGCGGTAGGAGAACGCGGCGACGGCGGCGGTGTCGCCCTTGCGCAGGATCAGGTTGTGGTGGATGAACTCCTCCATGGAGCGCAGGTAGACGGTGTTCTCGTCCTCCTCCGTCACCACCAGGTCCAGCACGTCCACGTAGAACTTGCGGGAGCGCTCCAGGTCTGTGACCACGAGCTCCATGGACGCGCAGCGCAGCACGTCCGGCGCCTCGGCCGTGGGGGTGGGGATGGGGTTGTCCGTCTTCACGGGACCTTCGTGGCCCACGTAGGTGCCGACGGAGGTCTTGGTCCGGCCTGCGTAGTTGCTCATGCGTGTCTCCTGATGCGAGAGGGTGGCCGCCGGAAGCGGCCGGGTGCAGGTGTGCTGCGGAACACCTTCTCGTAGGATCGTATACGATCCAATCGCCCAGGGGAAGGGGCGTTTCCCGACGACGTCCGGCCATACTGAAGATCGCCCACCGACGCGCGGTGGTCGGGAAGGACAGGCCATGGAACACGACGTCGTTGTCTGCGACACCGCCCTGTTGATTCCGCACACCGTGACCGATCTGGAACAGTTCCTCACCGATCCCAGCGGCCACCTACTCAGCATCACCGCCGATCCCGACGCCGCCGCGCGGCTCTGGCATGACCGGCTGCGGCGCAATCCCTACGGGGGAGAGGGCGTGGTCAGCGTGAGCTATGCGGGTCAGGCGCTGCTCGGCCCCGAACATCTCGACCACGTGAGCCTGACCTGGGATGCGCTCGTCGCGGCCGTCGAGGACTTCGTTGCAGCTGTGTCTGGTGCTCAGGGTGCGGGCGCGGCCTCAGGCACGGAGGCTGTGGACCAGGACGACCCCGCCGCCATCGCGATTGAGCGAGTCCCCGGCGGGGCGTTGTTCCGCGCCGACGACCGCACCGTGTTCGTGGACCCGGCGCTCCTGATCCCCGGCCTCGTGGACGGCGCCGCGGCGTTCACGCACTGGGTGCACGAGCACCTCGGCACCTCCGATGCACCCCACCTCGACCGCCTCGCCGCCCTGCGCGCGGCGTGGGCCAGCGCCCACCACAGGGCCTAACTCCAAATCTTGGAGAAATTCGGAGTTCGTTGGGAGTTGGCGCTGCCGGGAAGGAGGCTGCCGTGAAGTTGCCGATGCCTGCCCCAGATCTGAGGGAGGTGCTGGCGTCCGCCCTGGTCGCGGACCCTGCGATCGCGTACCCTGCCGCTGCGCCAGAAGGACGGTCAACCGTTCACCGTGGCGCTCACGGATGACGTTCTGTCAGTCAGCGAAGACCTCACGCAACGGCTGACGGCACCCAGGCTCGCGAGCCCAGATCAGTCACCGTCCCTGGCTGGCGCTGAACACCTTGTCCGCAGTCTCATTGAAGAGGCCATCACCTCCTCCCAATTGGAAGGCGCGTCCTGGACCTGCACCGCTTGGCCACACAAGCCACCCTGGACGACCCGGCCGACGCCGGCCGCGTCGAGACCCCGGACCACACCCGTGAATCGGTGTGGGACATCGAGCGGCAGATCCACGTGCCACCGCCCGCCGAGGAGCTTCCACAGCGTTTGGATGAGGTGTGCGCCTTCGCCGACGGGACGGCGACGTCGTCGTATCTACCGGCCGTGGTTCGCGCGATCCTCGTTCACTTCATGGTGGGGTACGACCACCCCTTCGCCGACGGCAATGGGCGCACTGCCCGGGCTCTCTTCTACTGGGTGATGCTCCGTCAACGATCAGTTGGACGTGCTCATTCGTGCAACGAACGCGCTGGAACATCTCCTCCAGCGCAAGCGCGACGACCAGGCGAGAGCCCACACGGGTCTTCAGCGGTGGTCAGCGGCACTGAATGCACGGCAACGCGATTTCGTGCAGCGCAGCATGGCTGAGGGCGGCGGCAACGCCATCGCGGTCACCGGCTATGCCCAGCGATACGGTGTGACGGATCAGACGGCACGCAATGACCTGACGGAGCTCACCCGGTGGGGGCTGGTGCTCAAGGAGAAACACGGCCGCAAGCACCTGTTCCGTGTCCCAGCGGACATCGAGCAACGCGTGGGCGCCTCGCCGCCGTCCGACTACCCCGACCACGGCGAAGGCTAAGACTCTCGAATGTCCCACCACGCATCGCGCACCACGGGGAATCCCAGGTTCACGAGCTCAGCGAGCAGGGCGTCGTACTCGTCGGTGAGCCGCCGTCGCAGGTCCTCCGGCCAGTCCTCGAGCGGCCGACCTTCGCCGTAGCGCCGGTAGTCAAAGGCATGACCCATGCGGTCATCCCAGGCCTTAATTTTTCGAAATACTTCGGGAGGCAGGTCGTTTGCCGATCCAACCTCGTTTCCGGCTTTGTCAGCATCTCGAATGACGACGTCCTCAACAAAGTTTCCACAACCATGCAAGTAAGTAAACTTAGTCGCGCCTCGGTGAGCTGCGCCCAGTTGAGCTAGCCGCAACGCGTGTCCTTGGTGGGAAATGCAGTAATAACGACCTTATTGTTCATCGACACGGCCACTCGCGGGTACATTGTTTCCACGTACTGAGGCCTCCCATTGACCATGCGGTACATCTGAATGGGGGTCTTGTAGCAACGGCTGTTGTTAGAGGCCCGTATCCGTGTCGTCGACGGCGCTCGAAGGGTCTCGCGAGCGGCGTAGACCATCAAGTCGTCCCCAAGGCCGGGGCCTGTCATGACGTCTTGCCCCTGCCCTCCGTGACTGGCTCGAATGTGAATATATCCACGGCTCGCTCTGCAGGCCCCGGCGCTTCTGCGGAAGTAAGGATGAGGAGAGCTGCGAAGATGGAGCTAGCAATGAGGCGCGCCATGATCTGGACCTCCATTTCTGCGGAAAAGAGCAAGATGGTGTAACGCACCATACACGACAGGCCGAGTTGATGCGATGCCCTTCACACCGGTCGCTGCGCACACGCGTGCACAGTGCGCCACGCAGTCCGGCGCTTCACTCCGCACCACACGCCAACGGCTCCCCGCCCGCGAAGGTGGGGAGCCGTCGTCGTGAACGCGAGCCTCCGCCGTCGGACCGCAGCCGGACCCGCCCGCGCCGTACCCGCCCCGGACCGCGCCGATCAGGCCTGCTTGCCGAACACCGGGTTGTGGACCTCGCCGAGGTTGATGTGCACGGCCTGCTGATCGGTGTAGAAGTCGATCGAGCGGTAGCCGCCCTCGTGGCCCAGCCCGGAGGCCTTCACGCCGCCGAAGGGGGTGCGCAGGTCACGCACGTTGTTGGAGTTCAGCCACACCATGCCGGCGTCCACGTTCTGCGCGACGTTGTGGGCGCGCTTGAGGTCATTGGTCCAGATGTAGGCGGCCAGGCCGTACTTGGTGTTGTTGGCCAGCTCGAGGGCCTCCTCGTCCGAGTCGAACGGGGTGATGGCCACCACCGGACCGAAGATCTCCTCCTGGAAGATCCGGGCGTCCGGGGCGACGTCGGCGAACACCGTGGGCTGCACGAAGTTGCCGTCCGGGAACTCGTCCGGGCGCCCGCCGCCGGCCACCAGACGCGCCTCGGACTTGCCGATCTCCACGTAGGACATGACCTTCTCGAAGTGCTCCGGGTGCACAATCGCGCCCACCTCGGTGGTCTCCTCGTTCGGCAGACCCACCTTCACGCGCGAGGCCTGCGCCGCGTAGCGCTGAACGAACTCGTCGTACACCTCACGGGCCACGAGGATGCGCGAACCGGCGGTGCAGCGCTCGCCGTTGAGGGAGAACACGCCGAAGATGGTCGCGTCGATCGCCGCATCCAGGTCCGCGTCGGCGAACACCACGGCGGGGGACTTGCCGCCGAGCTCCATGGACAGGCCCTTCAGATGCGGGGCCGCATTGCCGAAGATGATCTGGCCCGTGCGGGACTCGCCGGTGAAGGAGATCAGCGGGACGTCCGGGTGCTTGACCAGCGGATCGCCGGCGAAGCCCTCCTCACCGAAGCCGTGGACCATGTTGAACACGCCCGTCGGCAGCCCGGCCTCCTCGAAGATGCCCGGCCACAGGGACGCGGACAGCGGGGTGAACTCGGCCGGCTTGAGCACCACGGAGTTGCCGGTGGCGATCGCCGGGGCCAGCTTCCACGACTCCAGCATGAACGGGGTGTTCCACGGGGTGATCAGACCCGCCACGCCGATCGGCTTGCGGTTGACGTAGTTGATTTGGCGGCCGGGCACCTTGAAGGTGTCATCGTGCTGGGCCACGATCAGGTCCGCGAAGAACCGGAAGTTCTCCGCGGCACGGGCGGCCTGGCCCTTGGCCTGCTTGATCGGCAGACCGGTGTCGAAGCACTCCATCGCGGCCAGCTCATCGCCGCGCTCCTCCATCAGATCCGCGATCTTGTGCAGCACGCGCGAGCGCTGGCGCGGCAGCGCCTGGGACCACTCGCCGGACTCGAACGCGGCCTTCGCGGCGGCCACAGCGCGGTCGATGTCCGCGGACTTGCCGGAGGCGGCCTGGATGTAGGGCTCGTTCGTCACCGGGTCCAGGACGTCGAACGTGTCGCCGTCGAGCGAGTCCACGAACTCGCCGTTGATGTAGTGGCGGATGACATCGGGCAGACCCGCGGGCTTGCGGTCATTGATGGTGCTCATGAGTGCTCTCCTTGGTGGGCGAGGTAGGCGTGCAAAGTGTTGAGTCGGTGATTGCGGGCCGCGGCCTCGATCTCGGCGAAACTCGCGCGGTCCTCGATCAGGCGCAGCAGGTCCTCGTGCTCCACCACCGACGCCCGCGCCCGGCCGGGCACATAGGCGAACGTGGAGGAGCGCAGCGCGGCCAGCCGATTCCAGCCGCGGTGGACCAGGTCGTGGACGTGATCGTTTTGGTGGTGCTCGAAGAGGATGGAGTGGAACTGCCGGTTCAGCTCGGTGAACTCGACGGCGTCCCACGCCTCAGCGGATTCCGTCATGGCGCACATCCGCGCATTGACCTCGCGCGCCGCCGCCAGATCGGCCGCGGTCACGCGCGGCGCGCACTGCGCCGTGGAAAAGCCCTCCACCAGAGCGAGGGTCTCCATCGTGTGGCGGTACTCCACGGGGTCGATCCCGACGACGGTCGCCCCCACATTGCGTTCATAGGCCACGAGGTTCTCGGACTGCAGGCGGCGAATGGCCTCCCGCACGGGCACCACGGACATCTCGAGCTCCGCGGCGATCTGCGCGAGCACCAGCCGGTCGCCGGGCTCGTAGCGGTCCGCCCGGATCCCGTCGAGGATCGCGTGATAGGCGACGTCGGCCTTCGACGCCGGCGCGGCCGACGTCGTCACTGGGCCCCGTCCTGCCCGGCGTCGTCAGACTGCCCGTCCTGCCCGGCGTCGTCAGACTGCCCGTCCTGCTCAGCCCGGTAGGCCGCGTACTTGGCCTTCCACTCGGCGTTCGGCGGGAACAGCCCATCCACGGGGTGACCGTCCTTGACCTGCTCGAACACCCACGCGTCCTGCAGCTCCTGGGCGTAGGCGTCCTCGATCACCTCGTGCAGCAGCGCCGGCGGGATGACCACGAGGCCGTCGTCGTCGCCGACGATGATGTCCCCGGGCTGCACCGTGGTGCCGCCGCACGCGATGGTGCCGCCGACCTCCCACGGGATGTGGCGGCGGCCCAGCACGGCCGGGTGCGCGGCGTTCGAGTAGACCTGGATGCCGACCTCGGCCACGGCCGCGGAGTCCCGCACGCCGCCGTCGGTGATCACAGCGTTGGCCCCGTTGACCTGGGCGCGTAGGGCGAGCACATCGCCGAGGGTCCCGGTGCCGTGCTCGCCGCGGGCCTCCATGACCACGACGTCGTCCGGCTGCACCGAGTCCATCGCCCGCTTCTGCGCATTGAAGCCGCCGCCGAAGGCCTGGAACAGGTCCTCGCGCTTGGGCACATAGCGCAGCGTCTTGGCGTAACCGAGCACGCGCTGCCCCGCGTGGGTGGGGCGCGGGCCGTCGATCGTGGCGTTCTGAATGCCGCGCTTCTGCAGCTGCGCGGTGATCGTGGCGACTGCGGTCGCATTGATCTTCGCCTTGACCTCGTCCGTGAGCAGCGAGCGATCCGGTTGCGGGGCCGAGGGGATGTAATGACCGTTCTCGTCCACGGCACCCGACGACGCCGGTCCGGTCGCCGCGGCGGCGTCGTCGTTGTTGTCGTCTTCATCAGCGGGCTCAGCGTCAGGCAGGCCTGCGGCCTCGCGCGACCCCCACGCCTCCTCGCGCTGCGTGTCATCGACCTGCGGGCCGTGGCCGAACTCAGCCATCGGGTGCTCGGAGGCGGTGACGTGCGTGATCAGCCGACCCGTGCTCGGTCCGCCGGGCGCGGTGGGGGCGTCCACCTCCACCTCGACGACGTCGCCCGGCTGGGCCACCGAGGATCCCGCCGGGGTGCCCGTGAGGATGACATCACCGGGCTCGAGCGTCATGAGCTGCGAAAGATCGGCGACCAGCTGGCCGAAGGGGAACACGAGACCCTCGGTGGTGTCGTCCTGGACGAGATCGCCGTTGACCCACGTGCGCACGCGCAACGCGGCGGGGTCGAGGTCGGCGGCGTCGATCACGGCGGGGCCCAGCGGGGTGTAGCCGTCGCCGGACTTGTTCTTGACGTTGGAGCCCTTGTCCGCATGGCGCAGATCGTAGAGACCCCAGTCATTGGCGGCGGTGATCCCGGAGACGTGCTCCCAGCCCTGCTCGGGGCTCACCCGGCGGGCGGTGCGGCCGATGATCAGCGCGATCTCACCCTCGTAGGCCAGCAGTTCGGTCTCGGCCGGGCGCTCGATGGTGTCGCCCGAGCGCGCGATCGACGTGCCAGCCTTGATGAAGTAGCCCGGAAACTTGGGCGAGCGGCCGCGCTGGGCGATGCGCGAGGGGTAGTTCAGGTGCAGAGCGAGGACCTTGCCCGGACGCTGCTCGCGCACCGTGAAGTCGACGGGCGTGACGGCGGTGGTGGCGCTGGTGCTGGTGCCGCTGTCGTCGGTGGCGGGGTCGTGATCGGCGAGGGGAGTGCTCTGCGTCATGTCATGGATCGTATACGATCACGTGATCCGGGGGAAGGCCTCGCCCACCCGCCGCACATGACCGTCGACGCAGCCCGCCGTGAGCTCGCGACGTGGCAGAGTTGCTGTCGGAATAGACCCTCACAGCGGCGTCTTTCCCACACGAACTCTGCCACCTCGCGAGGCGGCAGCGATCGCCCGCGTCAGCGGACGGCGTCGACGGCGGCGTTGACGGCCGGAGCCAGGCGACGCACACCCTCCACGAGGCGCTCGGCCTCGGCGAAGGGGAAGGCCAGGCGCAGCGTGGAGTGCGGGCCCTCGACGGGGGAGAACGCCGCACCCGGCACGAACACGGCACCGGCCTGGATACCGGCCTGCATGAGCTCGAGGGTGTCGACGCCGTCGGGCATGGAGCCCCACAGGAAGAAGCCGCCCTTCGGCGTGATGAACTCGACGCTCGGGTCCCAGTGCTCGCGCACGGCGCCCATGAGCGCCTCGGCGCGCTGCTTGTACAACTGCGTCACGGAGGTGACGTGCCCGCGCCAGTCGATCTGCTCGACGAAGGCGGTGCCCAGCATCTGCGAGTACGTCGAGGCGTGGATGAACGCGGACTCAGCGGCGAGGTAGTACTCGCGCTTGAGATCAGCGGGCACCAGCGCCCAGCCGATGCGCACGCCGGGGGAGAAGATCTTGGACATGGTGCCCAGGTACACGGTGTTCTCGCGGTGCTTCGCGGCGATCGGCGCGACGGGCTCGCCCTCGAACACGATCTGGCCATAGGGGTTGTCCTCGACCACCAGCACGCCACGCTCGGCGCAGATGCGGGCGACCTCATCGCGGCGCTCCGCCGGCAGCAGCGCGCCCGAGGGGTTGGAGAAGGACGGGATCGTGTAGAGGAACGCGACGCGGCGACCCTCGGCGGCCAGGCGGTCCAGGGTCTCGGCGAGCTGGGCCGGCACCAGGCCATCCTCGTCCGTGGGGGTGGCCACGGCGTCGAGCTCCCACGTGTTGAAGCTGGTCAGCGCGCCCACGAAGGTGGGGTCCTCCACCACGACGACGTCGCCCGGGTTGGCGAATGTGCGGCACGCGGTGTCGATCGCGGCCTGGGAGCCGGGCGTGATCACCACGAGCTCGGGGTCCGCGTCCGGGATGCCGTCGGCGGCCATCACGGTGGCGGCGGCACGACGCATGGACTCGATGCCCTGACCCGGGCCGTACTGCAGCGACTCGGTGCCGTGCTGGGCCACGAGGTCCGAGGCGATCTTCGCGAGCTCGTCCAGCGGCAGATCGGCCAGCCACGGGTTGCCGCCGGCCAGCGAGACGAGGCGGGGATCCATGGCGATGTCGAACACGTCGCGCACGGCGGACTGCTTCACGCCGCGGGCGCGCTGGGACAGGAGGTCAAGGCGAGTTTCCACGGGCTCACTCTAACAGCGAGAAGTGCTGGGTGAGGGGTGCGCAAGTTTCGTCCACAGTGTGAAATATTCATGCCGCGTGGCGCATGATCGCGCGGCGATGTGGGTGTGCGGCGAGGGTAAGCCAGGTGGCTGCATCGGTGTGCGGCCGGGCGAGGATCCGTCCCGCTGCTCACCAGTCCGGCGCGGTGGTCGCCGTCTCGATCGGGAGCGGCTCGAAGGTCGTGGGGGTGTCGCCCGGCTCGATGGGCGCGGCATCCGACGGGTCAGCCGTGGGCTCGGCGTCGTCCTCGGGATCCGGCACGGTGTACTCCTCGCCCTGCTCTAGCGGGGCAAGGCCGAGGTAGTCGTCGAGGGGGACGCCGTCGATCTCGATGCTGGCCTCGCGCCCGGAGATGGCCTCCACGGTGCGCTGCAGCTGGGCGCGGACCCGCTGCGCCCCGCACACGCCGTCCACGATGATGTTGCCGGAGAAGCCGACGGTTTCGCGGCCGCCGCTCGTTCTGTGCTCGGTCAACGTGAGGGTGTCCTCGGAGGCGGCGACGGCATTGACCAGACTCGGGTCACCATGCACGCCGGAGCGATCCGCGAGCAGGAAGTCCAGCGCCACCGCGAGGCGGTCCGCGTCCTTGACGGGCACGGTCTGGATCGGGACCAGCAGGTCATCGCACCCGTAGCGCTCGCCGGTCGCGCCGGGCGGGGCAGACCAGACCGGCGACGTCAGATACAGGGTCACCTGGGCGTACTGGTCGGCGTCGGGCTGCGGAATCCCGCCGTTCTGGCCGCTGCCCGAGGAGCCGTCCGCGCCGTCGTCGTTGTTCATGGTGCAGCCGGCAAGCGCCAGCACGCCGCCCAGGCACAGCGCGGCGAGGGCTCGCGGGCGGAGCGGGCGTGAGGGCATGAGCGGCAACGGTCCTGATCGGGGGAGGGTGTGAGGCTCATGGTACTGCCCGCCGGTGCGGGCCGGGGCGCCGCTATAGGCTGGGGGACATGCCACTGCGTAACCTGCGTGCCGCCGCCCTCCCCGCGAAACTCAGCCGTTCCTGGCTGCTGGTCAACGCGGCCAAGCCGGAGGACTACGCGCCCGGTCTGGCGTCCGAGGCGGACTCGGTCATTTTCGACCTCGAGGCCGCCGTCCCGGAGGAGAAGAAGGACGAGGCGCGCGGGCACGTGGTGGAAGCGCTGTCGGGCGGCATGACGGCGTGGGTGCGCATCTCTGCCACCACCTCGGAGCACTGGGCGCAGGATCTCGAAGCGCTGCAGGGCCTCGAGGGGGTGCGCGGCGTGATCCTCGCCGAGACCGAGGAGCCGGAGCAGGTCACTTTCACCGCCATGCGCCTGCGCGCCGGCACACCCGTGATCGCGCTGCTGGAATCCGCGCTGGGTGTGGAGAACGCGACCGCGATCGCCAAGGCCCCCGGCACGTTTCGCCTCGCCTTCGGCACCAACGACTTCCGCAAGGACGTGGGCGTGGGCGATGACCCGATCGCCATGGCTTACGCGCGGTCCCGCCTGGTGATCGCCTCCCGTGTGGGCCGTCTGCCCGGCGCGATCGACGGCCCGCCGCAGAACACCGACGAGCACGACGCCGTCCACGAGTCCTCCCGCCTGACCAACACCATGGGCATGACGGGGCGCCTGTGCCTGAGCCGGAGCCAGGTCGACTGGATCAACACCGCGCTCTCGCCCTCCGACGACGAAGTCACCTGGGCCCACCAGCTCCTCGACGCCCACGCCCAGGGCGCCACCGTCGGCGACGGCTCCTACCTGCCCCGCCTCCTGCGCGCCCAGAAGATCGCCGACCTCGCCGACTCCTACGGCCTCTGGAACGCCTGATCCCTGTCTGATGCGGAGGGTCCC
>JAUNTT010000042.1:12585-18526 GCA_030538555.1 Micrococcus sp. | reverse complement strand
GTCCGCGGCAGGTGCGCGGTCGTGTCCTGCAAGTCGGCGCGCGGTCACTCTGAACACCGACGGTGTCTGAGCCGACATACGCGTGACCCTGTCAAGCCCCCGACGGCGACCACGGCGGTGCGATGCCTGGTGAAGGGCACCGTGACCGCGCACGAGCGCACCACGGAGACGGCAGGGTCTCATCGCTCATCAACACCACGACCCACCTGCGCTATTCCCCTGATTCGGAGAATGCCTCTGACTCAGAGGACATCCCCTGCATCGGGGACACCGCGCTGGAACCGGCCGCATACCCCCGAGTCCCTCGGGAGAGGAGACCGGGCGGCGCTGACGTACGTGTGCCGATTGTCTCACGCGCCCACGCAGGGATGGGCGCGCCATGCCGTGGCCGGATTCGCGGCCCAGTCGGAGATCACGCCGCCGTGCACCACCTGCTGCAGCAGACGCGAGAGACTGTGCCGCGGGTCGGCGTCGAGGGCGGCGCGCACGTGGGCGGCGGCCGCGCTGCCCTGCCCGCGGGCCCAGCTCACCCAGCCGGCAACGGCGAGCGCCTCGACGGCCACGGGGCGTGGCGCCTGGGCGGCGATGGCGCGCAGGCCGGCGCGCAGGGCCTCCAGGCGCGACCAGTCTGGCCCCGGTTCGCCGCGGGCGAGGTAGAGATCGGTGCCGGGCCCGTCCGTCACGCTCTCGACGACGCGACCGAGCACGGCCGTGGCGACGAGGGCATCACGCCAGGCCGGGTGGGTGAGGGGCTGCGCCCAAGCGTAGAGGCTCGTGGCGGTCTCCTCGTCGCCGTCCCACGATGCTGCGCCTGGCGCGGGATCCCACCAGCCCGGCCGCGGTCCCCCGTGCAGGACGGCCGACCACGCTGCGAGCCATTCCGCACGTCCTCGAGGGTGCTCCGCATCCGGCTGCGGGCACGACCACACCAAGGGCCTGCTGGTGACACACGGCACCGTCTCCTCGGCCCCGTGGTTCCACATCGAGCCCTCGGCAATCAACGCCAAGGAGACGTTACTCAGCTCCGGGTGGGCGACGCGCACGGGTGTGGCATCACTGCCGACGTCGATCGGCTCCCCCGGACTAGTCCAGGCGTGGGCCCATCCGTCACACACGGACCAGGCGGCCATCACGGGCACGTGCGCGGCCGCCAGGGCACGGCGCAGGGGGCGGGCCAGCTCTCGATGATTGGCCAGCTGGTGGCCGGGCTCGATGGCGAGCACGAGACAGCCATCGGCGTGGGGATCGGAGCGCACCGCGGCGGCCGCCGCCTCACACCAGTCTCGGCGTCTCGCGTGCGAGGTCGGAACGGCTGGGGGCAGGTCCACCCGGATCACGGCACGCAGACTGCGGTGCCGCAGGGTGATGACGGCCAGGCTGTGCCGGGGAATGCGGCCGAGGATGTGGCCGACGAAGCCGAGAAGGTCATCGACCTGGCGGGCGCGCTGGAGGGTGGATGTGGAGGGTGCTGGGGTGAGTGTCATGCCCGTCACCCTGCCCGCGTGGGGCAGGGCTGAGCGCGGGCAGCCGGGCCGACTACGGCGTGTCTGTGTCCGAATCCCGTCGATCGGCATCCTGTGCAGGAGAGTTCGGCTCGGCGTCGTCGTCCGGCGAGGTGTCGGATCCCGCGGCCCCCTGAGACCACCCTGTCGCGTCGTCTGGGGTGTCGGCGTCGCTCCGCGTCACGCGCTCCTGCAGATACGCCTCGACTGCGGAGGCGAGCTCGTCGCCGTCGGGAAGCCCCGAGGAGGTCTCGAGCAGCGAGCGCTCCTGATCCCCCGAGTTCTGGTCGAAGTTGCGCTCGAGTCCCTCGACCATGGTCTGGATCTCGGGCGAGGAGGACGTCTGACGCTCCAGCTCGGCCTCGACATCGCGCACGGCGTCGCGCAGCTCATCGGTGGGCAGCATCCGCCCCATCGCCGCTCCGGCGTACTCCATGGCCGCCACCGCGCCCTGCGGGTAGCGTGCATCAGCCACATAGTGCGGGATGTGCAGCGAATAGCCCGCCGTCGGCAGGCCCCGCTCCTCGGCACGCACTTCGATCATCTGGCTGGCCCCGGCCATCAGCTCGGCCTCGACGCTCCAGGTGGTGAGCCCCTCGAGGACCTCCGCGCGAGTGCCATGAGCGGTCACGCCGAGGCGCCGCGTGTGCGGCACGGGCATCGGCACGGCATCGGCGAAGACCAGGCCCCGCACCTCGAGGTCCTCGGCCAGCTCGAGCACCGCGGCGGTGAAGCCCTCCCACCGGAAGTCCGGCTCCGGCCCGGCCAGCAGCAGGAAGGGGTGGCCCAGCAGGTCATGCTGGAGATCCAGGGCGATGCTGGGCAGCGTGAGGTCATGGAAGCGTCGGGTGTCGAAGGAGACCCGCGGACGGCGAGCGCGATAGTCCACGAGCTCGTCCGTGCGGAACGTGGCCACGCGCTGGCTGCGCAGGTGGTCCACGAGCGCCACGCGCATCTGGCGGGCCAGGCGTCCGGCGTCCATGTGACCGGAGAGCACCACCAGCAGGTCCAGGTCCGTGGGCACGGTGAGCTGACCGGAGCGGACGTCGTGGTGCAGGTCGTACAGAGCGGTGGGTGCTGCCATGGGTTCCACAGTAGAGGGGGCCGCGGGGCAGACGGGAGCGAAGGACACGGGCTTCGCCCAGGGCCGATCACGGCGTCCACGTAGGATCGTGAGTCAGGCCCGGCGTCATCGCACCCCGGGCGGCGCATCCGCGCACCCCCACCCCCCCAAGTCGGAGGAGCTCGACACCCGTGATCACCACCGAACGCCCCACCCTGACCGTCGTCACCGCCGAGAGCCTCGGCGCGAAGCACGTGGTCCTCGCCGCGGCCGCCGGGTCCGACGGCGCCACTCTGCTGACCGACGGCGTCCCGGCCGCTCTGACTCAGGGCGTGCCGTCGCTGCTGTCTGCCCTGGGCGTCACGGGCAAGCCCGATGAGGTCGTGCGGATCCCCGCGGGCCAGGACCACGCCGCTGAGGTGCTCGTCATCACCGGCGTCGGCACGGTGAAGGATGAGGGCCCCACCGCCGAGGCGCTGCGCCGTGCCGCCGGTGCCGCGGTGCGGTCCCTGGGCGGCGTCGAGGCGCTCGCCCTGGCCCTGCCGGCCCAGGACGCCGCCCAGGTGCAGGCGATCGCCGAGGGTGCCGGCATGGGCGCCTACAGCTTCCAGGCGCACAAGGGCACGTCCCTGAGCCCCGCGGCGGCCGCGGCCTCCGCTCCGGCGGCCACCCTGGAGATCGTGACCGAGGTGGAGGGCGCTGACGACGCCGTCCGCCAGGCTGCCGTGATCGCCGACGCCGTGTGCGCCACCCGTGACCTCGTCAACACCCCGCCCTCACACCTCTTCCCCGCGAGCTTCGCTGAGCTGGCCAAGCAGACCTTCGCGGAGGACTCCGTCAGCGTGAAGGTCTGGGACGAGCAGGCCCTCGCGGCCGAGGGCTTCGGCGGCATCATGGCCGTCGGTCAGGGTTCCTCGCGTCCCCCGCGTCTGGTGCGCCTCGAGCACAAGCCCGCCGAGGCCAGTGCCCACGTGGCCATCGTCGGTAAGGGCATCACCTTTGACACCGGCGGCATCTCGCTGAAGCCCGCCGCGTCGATGACCACGATGAAGTCGGACATGGCCGGCGCGGCCACCGTGTTCGCCGTCGTGCAGGCCGCCGCTCGCCTCAACCTGCCCGTCACCGTGACCGGCTGGCTCGCGATCGCCGAGAACATGCCCTCGCACACTGCCATCCGTCCCTCCGACGTCATCACCATGTTCGGCGGCACCACCGTCGAGGTGATGAACACCGACGCTGAGGGCCGCCTGGTCATGGCTGACGCGCTGGTGGCTGCCACCGAGGAGACCCCGGACGTGGTCCTGGACATCGCCACGCTCACCGGCGCGCAGATGATCGCCCTGGGCACTCGCACCACGGGCATCATGGGCGACGACGCCGTGCGTGACGAGCTCGTCGCCACGGCGGACGCTGTCGGCGAAACCGCCTGGGGCATGCCCATCCCAGAGAACCTGCGCGCGTCGCTGGACTCGCGCGTGGCCGACATGTCCAATGTGGGCGATCGCTTCGGCGGGATGATGGCGGCCGCCGCGTTCCTGCGCGACTTCGTGGACGCCTCGCGCTCCGAGGATGAGCGGGCCGCATCGCCCACCCCGTGGGCGCACCTGGACATCGCCGGGCCCTCGTTCAACGAGTCCGCGCCGTGGGGCTACACCCCCAAGGATGCGACCGGCACGATGGTCCGCACGCTGATTGGTTTCATCTCAGGCCGCGCCCGGTAAGGTGTTGGCCAACGCCCGCGATCGCGGCTGAGCGCGCGCAGGGCGGTGCCGCCTCTTCCCGGCGGCCCCGCCCTGCAGCGTGGCCTCCACGTCGCTGCCGTGTCACGGGCCCTGCATGACTCGACACCGCCTATCCGCAAGGAGCACACATCGTGGCCGACAAGGCAACCGCTCAGGAATTCGACGTCCTCGTTCTCGGCGGTGGCTCCGCCGGCTATGCCGCCGCGCTGCGCTCGGTGCAGCACGGCATGACCGTGGCCCTGTTCGAGAAGGCCAAGCTCGGCGGCACGTGCCTGCACTGGGGCTGCATCCCCACGAAGGCGTACCTGCACGCCGCGGAGGTCGCTGACGAGACCCGCCACGCCGAGAAGTTCGGCGTCAACGCGACGCTGGAGTCCGTGGACATGGCCAAGGTCCGTGACTACAAGGACGGCATCGTCGCGGGCAAGCACAAGGGCCTCACCGGCCTGCTCAAGATGCGCAAGGTGCAGGTCATCGAGGGCGAGGGCAAGCTCGTCTCCCAGGACGAGATCGAGGTGGACGGCACCCGCTACAGGGGCAAGAACATCGTCCTGGCTTCCGGCTCGGTCGCCAAGACCATGGGCCTGCCGATCTCGAAGAAGATCATGACTTCCACCGAGGCGCTCGAGCTGGACTACACCCCGACGTCGGCCATCGTGCTCGGCGGCGGCGTGATCGGCTCAGAGTTCGCCTCGCTGTGGAACTCCTACGGCGTCGAGGTCACCGTGATCGAGGGCCTCAAGACCCTCGTGCCCAACGAGGACCCCGCGATCATCAAGAACCTCGAGCGGGAGTTCAAGAAGAAGGGCATCAAGACCAACCTCGGCACGTTCTTCGACAAGGTCGAGGAGACCGGCGACGGCGTCAAGGTCACCCTGGCCGACGGCAAGGAGTTCACCGCCGAGGTCTGCCTCGTGGCGGTGGGCCGTGGCCCGAACACCGAGGGCCTCGGCTTCGAGGATCAGGGCATCACCCTGGACCGCGGCTTCGTGATCACCAACGAGCGCCTGCACACCGGTGTGGGCAACATCTACGCCGTGGGCGACATCGTGCCCGGACTGCAGCTGGCCCATCGCGGCTACCAGCAGGGCATCTTCGTGGCCGAGGAGATCGCGGGCAACTCCCCGATCGTCGTCGAGGACGTCAACATCCCCAAGGTGACCTTCACCGATCCGGAGATCATGTCCGTGGGTCTGACCCAGCCGAAGGCCGAGGAGAAGTTCGGCAAGGACAACGTGGAGACCACCGAGTACAACCTCGCCGGCAACGGCAAGTCCTCGATCCTGGGCACCGGCGGCATCATCAAGATGGTGCGCCAGAAGAACGGCCCGATCGTGGGCGTCCACGGCATCGGCAAGCGCATCTCCGAGCAGATCGGTGAGGCCCAGCTCATCGTGAACTGGGAGGCCTACCCGGAGGACGTCGCGAACTTCATCCACGCCCACCCGACGCAGAACGAGGCGCTGGGCGAGGCCGCCATGGCCCTCTTCGGCCACCCGTTGCACGGCTGAGCAGTCCCCACCCGTGGTGGCGGCGGCGGGGGGGTGCCCTGTACCCCCCCCCCGCCCCCCCCACGCACCGACACACCCCCCACCGACCCGTCCGCCCCCCGAGTCGTCCCCCGGCTTGGGGGG
>JAUNTT010000042.1:0-12575 GCA_030538555.1 Micrococcus sp. | reverse complement strand
CCCTCCCGACGCCGCACACTCGAAGCTACAGACCCCACACGGACGAGTCCTCGCCGAGAGTCGTCCCCGTTATTGAGGAGTACCGGCCGCTATGTCTGAAACCGTGAACCTTCCGGCCCTGGGTGAATCCGTCACCGAGGGCACCGTGACGCGCTGGCTCAAGGAGGTCGGTGACGAGGTCGCCGTCGACGAGCCCCTGGTGGAAGTCTCCACCGACAAGGTCGACACCGAGATCCCGTCCCCCGTGGCGGGCGTGCTCGAGGAGATCCTGGCCGAGGAGGACGAGACCGTGGAGGTCGGCGCCCCGCTGGCCACGATCGGCGACGGCACGGGATCGGGCGGCTCGGATGAGTCCGCCGACGAGGACGACGCCGGGGAGTCCGAGGAGTCTGACGACGACACCGAGGGCGAGGTGAAGGACTCCGAGGACGTCGCCGAGGAGGCGGCCGAGGATGACGAGGACGAGCTCGCCGACGACGACTCCGCCGAGAAGAACCCGGCCGGGGCCGCCGAGTCCAAGCAGTCCAACGACGCCGGCACCTCCGGCGGCTCGGGCGAGACCACGGAGGTCACCCTGCCCGCCCTGGGCGAGTCGGTGACCGAGGGCACCGTGACGCGCTGGCTCAAGGAGGTCGGCGACGAGGTGGAGGTCGACGAGCCGCTGCTCGAGGTCTCCACCGACAAGGTCGACACCGAGATCCCGTCGCCGGTGGCTGGCACGCTCGTGGAGATCAAGGTCCAGGAGGACGACACGGTCGAGGTCGGCGAAGTGCTCGCCCTGGTGGGCGACGGCTCCGGCGCCGCGCAGGACGAGTCCGGCGATGACTCGGACGACGAGGCTCAGGACGAGTCGGCCGAGGCGGAGCAGGACGATGCCGCGGACACCACGGCTCAGGAGTCCGAGCAGGAGGAGTCGGAGTCGACCGAGCAGCAGGAGGCCTCCCAGGCGTCCGACTCCGAGACGGAGCAGGATGAGGCCCCGGCTGCCGCGGAGGGCTCCGATGACGGCGCTGCCGCGCCGTCGGCGAGCGAGCCCGGCCAGGGCTACGTGACCCCGCTGGTGCGCCGCCTGGCCAAGCAGCACAATGTCGATCTCTCCACCGTGCGCGGCACGGGTGTGGGTGGCCGCATTCGCAAGCAGGACGTGCTCGCCGCGGGCCTGGCCCAGTCCAGTGCTGGCTCCGAGGAGACGGCCGCCGAGGCCCCCGCCGAGAAGACCGAGTCGGCCCCTGCCGCGGCTGCGGCCTCCTCGGTGGACCCGGGCGTGCGCGGCGAGACTGAGAAGGCACCGCGGATCCGCCAGGTCATCGCTCAGCGCATGCGCGAGTCCCTGGATGTGTCCACGCAGCTGACCCAGGTGCACGAGGTGGACCTGACTCGCATCGTGAACCTGCGCGCCAAGGCGAAGTCGTCCTTCCAGGAGAAGAACGGCGTGAAGCTGACCTACCTGCCCTTCATCACGCAGGCGGTCACGGAGGCACTCAAGCAGCACCCGAAGCTCAACGCCTCGTTCTCCCAGGACAACAAGGAGATCACCTACCACTCATCAGAGGACATCGCGATCGCGGTCGACACGGAGAAGGGTCTGCTGGTCCCCGTCATCAAGGACGCCGGTTCGCTGAACCTCTCCGGCATCGCGCAGAAGATCGCGGATGTCGCCGAGCGCACGCGCACCAACAAGATCAGCGCCGACGAGCTCTCGGGCGGCACGTTCTCGATCACGAACATCGGCTCGGTGGGGGCGCTCTTCGACACCCCGATCATCAACCAGCCGCAGGTCGCGATCCTGGGCACCGGGGCGATCGTCAAGCGCCCGATGGTCATCTCCGACGCGGACGGCAACGACACGATCGCCGTGCGTCACATGATGTACCTGTCGCTGACCTACGACCACCGCCTCGTGGACGGCGCCGACGCCGGCCGCTTCCTCATGACGCTCAAGGCGCGTCTGGAAGCCGGCGAGTTCGCCCACGAGCTCGGTCTCTGAAAGGAGTCACTGCCCTTTTATGGAGCACATTCTGTACCTCATCCTGATCGCGGGTCACTTCGTAGCCAACGCGGCGATTCTCGGCGGCTGGTTCGCGCACTTCAAGAACCCGACCGTGACCCTGTCCCAGTGGTACGGCTCGATGGCGATGATCGTCACCGGTCTGTCGTTGGCGGTGCTGGTCTCGATCATCAGGGATCCGAACCACATGCAGCTCGGCGTCAAGCTGCTCGTGGGACTCGTGATCTTCGTGGCCGCCCTGCTGGGTCGCCGCAAGATCAACCGGGGCGAGCCGGTCAGCAAGGGCCTGTCCCATGCGGTCGGCGGCATGGCGCTGATCAACGTGCTGATCGCGGTCTTCTGGTGAGCACACCCCTCCCGGTGATGCCCGTGGGTCGGTGATCTGCACCGCCCAGGGCATCCACACCACAGCCCCGCCGTCTCCCTCCAGGAGGCGGCGGGGCTGTGCTGTGTCTCGGGGCGCTACCGTCGCGGCTGCAGCTCCCAGACGTGCCAGTCCCCGTCGTGCCGGCGCAGCACGAGGGTGACCGGGGTCTCGGCGCTGGCCTCGACCGTGTCGAGCACCTCGCCCGTCGCCTCGGAGAGCACCCGGTGGGCGGAGGTGGCCAGAGTCGCGTCCACGAGCACGGTGTCCTCGTCCTCGACCTGCGCTGGCGCCTGTGCCACCACGCGGTGCTCCACGCCGGCGAAGCGCACGCCCGACTCGACGAGGCGGTCGACGAGCTCGGCATCGGCGGTGTGCGCGGGTCCCCCGGCCACCGCATACGCCGCGAGGTCGGCCTGGGTCGGGTCCGCCATGATCGCGCTGCGCGCGGCCCCGATGCGATCCAGCACCCGCTGCGCCCCGACCACGTCCTGATCGGCCAGCTGCGCGGCACCGGCAGGTTCCCGGACGTCGTCGCTGCTGGTGCTCGTCTCTGACGGCGGCGCCGAGGACGCGGTGGAGGCAGCTGCCGTCGAGGCCGGAGCGGTCGATGCAGCAGCCGACGTGGCAGGGGCCGGAACCGGAGCGGCACCCGAGTCCGCAGCCGCCGCGTCGGTGTCGGCCACGAGCCGGGGCACGACGAGCGCGCCCGTGACCACGAGCCCCGCCACGGCGGCGATGGTGGCGACCCGGACGGTCCGGCGCCCGTCCCAGCGCCCCGCCGCGGGCCCATCCCCACTCCCTGCCCGGCGCCCGTCACCGGCCTGCGCTGGCCGGACTGCTGCCCGTGAGCGGGCGCGGCGTCGTCGGGCCACGGGCTGCTGGCTGTACACGGTCGGCAGGATCAACGCCGTCTCCGGATCCACCGCCGCGTGCAGGCGCACCGGCTCGCACGGGGCGGTGGCGTACAGGGCCGCGGCCAGCGCCTCGGCGGTCGGCCGCTCGGTCGGGTCCACGGCCATGCCCGACTCGAGCACCCGGGCCAGCTCGTCCGGGACCTCGGGCACAAGCAAGGGCAGCGGCGCCCGGTGCGCTTCGCGACCGGGCAGGCGACCCGTGAGGCAGAACCAGCCCACGGCACACAGTGCGTAGACGTCGGCGCGGGAGGCGTGGGCCATGAGCGTCTCGGAGATCACCCCGGTGGCCAGGGCCTCGTCCATCTCCGGTGCGCAGAAGCCCGGCGTGCCCCCGATGCGCTGTGCGGCGCCCAGGACCTTCGCCGTGCCCAGGTCCGCCAGCAGCGGGGCCCCGGACACATCGAAGAGGATGTTGGAGGGCGAGACGTCCCCGTGCAGGATCGAGGCCGCATGCAGGGAGGCCAGCGCCTGGGCGATAGGCACGAGCACGGTCAGCGTCTGACCGACCGTCAGCGGCCCCGCCGCCTGCAGTAGGGCCGTCACGGTGCCACCGGCCAGGTAGTCGCTGAGCAGTCCGGTGCCCTGATCCGTGGGCACCGTGCCCAAGGGGGTCACCAGATGGGGGTGGCGATGATGCCGCACCGTGGCCGCTTCGGCCTCGAGGGTGTCCGGCCGTCCCGGCGCGGGCACCTTGAGGGCGGCCAAGCGGCCCTGCTCATCCCGCACCTTCCACACCACGGCATGGCCACCCTCACCGAGGCGGTCCACGATCTCCCAGCCAGCCACCACCGGGGGCGGCTGCGGGTGCGCGTGGGCGCCGTCGTGATCGTTCTCCTCCTGGCCCATGGCGGCCCTCCTCTCGCTCCGGGACACCGCTGCCCGTCGTTCACTGCGGTCTCCGGCCGTCCCGGCGCTCAGGGTGAACTCGGCTGTCTGTCCTCGCTCCCATCCTCACCCACCCGACCGACACGCAGGCCGAGTTATCCACAGGCTCACCCGTGGCGAACGGACCCCGCCGGGCGGCCGTGCGGCAGATAGAGTGGCCGTCATGCCCACCTCACCTCAGCCTGACGTCCGCGTGCTCGGACTCGACCCGGACTTCGTGGACTACCGCACGGCGTGGGATCTGCAGAAGCAGATCCACGCCGCCGTGCTCGCCGGTGAGTCGAACGGCGAGATCCTCCTGTTGGAGCACCAGAGCGTCTACACCGCCGGTCGACGCACGGAGGACGCCGAGCGCCCCACGGACGGCGCCGAGGTGATCGATGTCGACCGCGGCGGGAAGATCACCTGGCACGGCCCCGGGCAGCTCGTGGGCTACCCCGTGGTCCGTCTGAAGGATCGCGCCCACGTCAAGGACTTCGTGTGGTTCATCGAGGAGCTGCTGATCCGCACCGCCGCCGACGTCGGCGTTACCGCCGAACGCGTCGAGGGCCGGGCCGGGATCTGGGTGCCCGCGGACACCGACGATGCCGGTCAGCCCCGACCCCAGCGCAAGGTCGGCGCCATCGGCCTGGCCATCCACGAGGGAATATCCACCCACGGCTGGGCGCTGAACTGCTCGAACTCCCTGGACCCCTACGCCACGATCATCGCGTGCGGCATCCAGGACGCGTCCACCACCACGCTGAGCGAGGAGACCGGACGCACCATCACCCCCGCGGACATCCTGCCGATCATCACCCGGCATCTGCAGGACTTGTCAGGGCACTACATCGCGTCCGCTACCCCGGAAGGACCCACCGCATGAGCACGTCACCCGAAGGCCGCCGTCTGCTGCGCGTGGAGGCGCGCAACCTGGAGGTCCCGGTGGAGCGCAAGCCCGAGTGGATCAAGGCCAAGGTCAAGATGGGGCCCGAGTACATCGGCCTGAAGAACACCGTGAAGTCCTCCGGCCTGCACACCGTGTGCGAAGAGGCCGGCTGCCCCAACATCTACGAGTGCTGGGAGGACCGCGAGGCCACCTTCCTCATCGGCGGCGACATCTGCACCCGCCGTTGCGACTTCTGCGACATCGCCTCCGGCAAGCCCAACCCGCTGGACATGGACGAGCCGCAGAAGGTCGCCGAGAACATCCGCGAGATGAACCTGCGCTACGCCACCGTCACCGGCGTGGCCCGTGACGATCAGAAGGACGGCGCGGCCTGGCTCTACGCGGAGACGATCCGCAAGATCCACGAGCTCAATCCCAACACCGGTGTGGAGATCCTCCCCCCGGACTTCGGTGCGGTCCCCGAGCTCGTCCAGCAGGTCTTCGACGCCCGCCCCGAGGTATTCGCCCACAACCTCGAGACCGTCCCGCGCATCTTCAAGAAGATCCGCCCCGCCTTCACCTATGAGAAGTCGCTGCGCGTGCTCTCGATGGCCAAGGCCGACGGCCTGGTCACCAAGTCGAACCTCATCCTCGGCATGGGCGAGGAGGACCAGGAGATCGACCAGGCCCTCGTGGACCTGCACGAGGCTGGCTGCGACATCATCACCATCACCCAGTACGTGCGCCCCTCGAAGCTGCACCACCCCATCGACCGCTGGGTCAAGCCCCAGGAGTTCGTCTCCTGGTCCGAGCGCGCCGAACAGATCGGCTTCTCCGGCGTCATGGCCGGCCCGCTCGTGCGCTCCTCCTACCGGGCGGGCAAGCTCTACGCCTCGGCCATGGAGAAGCTGGGCCGTGAGGTGCCCGCGCACCTGCAGCACCTTGCAGGGGAGTCCACTGCGCGTCAAGAGGCGGCCGCCGTCGTCGCGCGCATGGACGAGATGGCCCGGGTAGACTGATCGGCGCTATGGCGAACAACACCCCCACCTCCACCGGTTCCTCGGCCGCGACCGGCTCCGCCTCTCTCAAAGAGGTCAAGGCGATGCAGCGCGAGCGTCGTCGGCAGATGAAGCTGGACAAGCGCAACGACCGCAAGCAGAAGAAGACCACGCGCGGGCCGGGCATCATCTCCCAGCTCAAGCAGGTCTTCGCCATGACCAAGCAGCACAATCCGCGCCTCGTGCTGTGGATGGCGCTGGCCTTCGTGGTGACGCTGATCGTGGGCCTGGTCATCGGCCTGGTGCTGAACAACCCCATCACGTGGACGCTCGTGTTCATCCCCATGGGCATCCTCGCGGCGGTGATCGTGATGAATCGGCTGGCCGAGAAGGCGATGTTCGCGCAGATCGACGGGCGTCCCGGTGCGGCCGGCGCGGCGCTGTCCACCCTGCGCCGCGGCTGGATCGTGTCCCAGGAGCCTGTGGCCGTCAACGGCAAGACCCAGGACGTCATCTACCGCGCGATCGGCCGGCCCGGCGTCGTGCTCGTGACAGAGGGGCCCTCCACCCGCATCGCCAAGCTGGTGCAGAAGGAGGAGCGTGCCATGGCGCGCTTCCTGCCCAATGTGCCCGTGCGCGTCGTCGAGACCGGCCACGGGGAGGGGCAGGTCGAGCTGCACCGCCTGCGCAAGACGCTCAAGGCCATGGACAAGCGCCTCACCAAGCATGAGGTCAACGCCGTGGACAAGCGCCTGAGCGCGCTGAACACGTCCAAGCTGCCGATCCCCAAGGGTGTGGACCCCACGCGCGCCCGCCCGGACCGCCGCGGCATGCGCGGTCGCTGAGCGCGCAGACGCCAGCCCGCACCGCGGCGATCACCGCGCAGACGCCAGCCCGCACCGCGGCGATCACGCAGAGCGGTCCGGAGCAGCCGGGACTCGTCACATGACGATCTCGACGCTCCGGGCCGCTTTGTCATGCAGGCTGCGCCCGTCCGGGTCCACCACCATCAGCGGAATCACCAGGCACAGCAGCAGGGTCCGCAACGCCACGCGGGGCAACGGCAGAGACGTGCCGCCGCCCAGGGGGACCACCTGGATGCGCACGAGCGCCTTGCCCACGGTCGTGGCGAAGAGGCTCAGGCCCAGCACATGCATGCCGGCGAAGATCAGCAGCACGGCCAGCGGATGTGACTGGAACAGCAGTGCGCCCAGGGCCAGGCTCAGGCTCCAGTCGATGAACAGGGCCCCAATCCGCCGTCCCGGACGCGCCAGCGAGGTCGGCCCCGACTCCGGCAGGCCCAGCCGCTCACCCGGCCACGTGCCGGCGACGATGTTGCCGCCGGGTCCGTCCACCCACCCGGCCATCTCCCGGCGGGTGATCAGGGGTTCGGATGCACGCGCGCGAGCGCGTCGGGACTGGGGGTCTCGGGCCTGGGAATCGGGAGTGCGTGCCACCCCTCCAGGGTAGTGCCGCCGTCCTGGCGCCACTGCCACATCGCCCCGGCCGGTGAGCGGGCGAGGACGTTAACACGGTGGAAACGATCAGGTCGTGTGACTGTGACGTCGCTCCCGTAGGGTTGAACGCAAGCGATGGTTGCCCGGCCCGATCCGGCCGCCGTGATCTCGCAGTCCCGCATGACATCTCATGGAAAGGCTGGGTGCGACGCCATGTTCGCCAGTGTTGAGGAAGTTCTCTCCTATCTCAAGGACAACGACGTCGAGTTCGTCGACATTCGTTTCACCGACATGCCGGGGCTGCAGCACCACTTCAACGTCCCCGCCGCCTCGGTGGACGAGGACTTCTTCGTCAACGGTCAGCTGTTCGACGGCTCCTCGATCCGCGGCTTCCAGGGCATCGCCGACTCGGACATGCAGCTGATTCCCGACGTCGCCACCGCCTACATCGACCCCTTCCGGGTCCGCAAGACGCTGGCGATGAACTTCTCGATCGTCAACCCTCGTACCGGCGAGTCCTACCACCGCGATCCGCGCGGCGTCGCCCAGCGCGCGGAGGAGTACCTGACGGCGTCCGGCATCGCGGACACCGCATTCTTCGCCCCCGAGGCCGAGTTCTACATCTTCGACGACGTCCGCTACAGCTCGGAGCCGAACAAGGCGTTCTACTCGATCGACTCCGAAGAGGCCTGGTGGAACTCGGGCCGCCGGGAGGAGGGCGGCAACCTCTCCCACAAGACCCGCGTGGGCGGCGGCTACTTCCCCGTCTCCCCCACGGACAAGCAGGCGGATCTGCGGGACGAGATCTGCGCGGTGCTCGCCGAGGTCGGCCTCGAGGTCGAGCGCTCCCACCACGAGGTCGGGGCACCCGGTCAGGCGGAGATCAACTACAAGTTCAACACCCTGACACACTCGGCGGATGACATCCTCAAGTTCAAGTACGTCGTGAAGAACGTCGCCGAGCAGTTCGGTCAGACCGCCACCTTCATGCCGAAGCCGGTCTTCGGCGACGGCGGTTCGGGCATGCACTGCCACCAGTCCCTGTGGACCAACGGCGAGCCGCTGTTCTACGACGAGAAGGGCTACGCGAACCTCTCGGACACCGCCCGCTGGTACATCGGCGGCCTGTTGGAGCACTCCAGCGCCGTGCTGGCGTTCACGAACCCCACCGTGAACTCCTACCGCCGCCTGGTGCCCGGTTTCGAGGCGCCCGTCTCCATGGTCTACTCGCAGGGCAACCGCTCCGCGGGCATCCGTATCCCGATCACCGGCTCCAACCCCAAGGCCAAGCGCATCGAGTTCCGCGCCCCGGATGCCTCGGCCAACCCGTACCTGGCCTTCGCCGCGCAGCTCATGGCCGGCCTGGACGGCATCCGCAACCGCATCGAGCCCGCGGATCCGATCGACAAGGATCTCTACGAGCTGCCCCCGGCCGAGATGGCGGACATCAAGCAGGCACCGACCTCGCTCGAGGAGGCACTGCGCGGACTGGAGGAGGATCACGAGTTCCTGCTCGAGGGCGATGTGTTCACCACGGATCTGATCCAGACCTGGATCGCGTACAAGCGCGAGAAGGAGATCGCTCCGCTCAATGCACGCCCGAACCCGTACGAGTTCGAGCTGTACTACTCCGTCTGAGCGCGCCGCTCACCCTGGCACCACGACGACCGGCCCCGTTCCTGCTCCGGCAGGGACGGGGCCGCTCCTGTGGGGCCGGTCCCGTGTGGCCGAGCACGCACGCGCCCCGGGATGAATCCGCGCGCGAGGACTGTTGGTTCTGCCATGAGCCTCCCCGTGTCCCTCGTCGACTTCGCCGCCACGAGCCCCGGTCAGTCCGTGGCCAGCGCCCTGCAGGACTCCGTGCGCCTGGCCCAGGCGGCCGAAGCCCACGGATTCGTCCGCGTCTGGTACGCGGAGCACCACAACATGCCTGGCATCGCCTCCTCGGCGCCGGCCGTGCTGATCGCCCACGTGGCCACCCAGACCTCCGCCATCCGCCTGGGCTCGGGTGGGGTGATGCTGCCCAACCACGCCCCGCTGACGGTGGCCGAACAGTTCGGCATGCTCGCCGAGCTCTACGGCCCGCGCATCGACCTGGGTGTGGGGCGCGCGCCCGGCACGGACCAGCGCACGGTGCAGGCCCTGCGCCGCTCCCGTGAGGCGGCGGACTCCTTCCCGCAGGACGTCGCCGAGCTGCTGGGCTACCTGGGTGAGCACACCCGCTTCCCGGGCGTCACCGCCGTGCCGGGCCGCGGCACTCACGTGCCGGTGTGGGTGCTGGGCTCCTCGACCTTCGGCGCCCAGCTGGCCGCCCAGTTGGGCTTGGGCTACTCCTTCGCCTCGCACTTCGCCCCGGACATGCTCGAGCACGCCGCGCGCCTGTACCGCGAGGCGTTCGTGCCGAACGAGTCCGGGACCGGCCCGCACTTCATCGCCGCGGTGAATGCCATCGTCGGCCAGACGGCGGAGCAGGCGCATGCCGCGCGCGAGGCGGCCGCTCGGCGGCAGGTCTCGCGCTTCTTGGCCCGGGATCGGACCCTCACAGATGCCGAACTCGACGTGCTCATGGACAGCCCGGCCGCCGAGCAGATCCTGGCCATGATGCGCTACACCGCCGTGGGCACCGCCGAGACCGTGCACGCCTACCTCGAGGATTTCGGGGCGCGCGTGCAGGCCGATGAGCTGATGGTCTCCCTCGGCGATCCGAGCCTCGAGGGCAAGCTGCGCACGATCGAGGCGCTGGGATCGGCCCGGGCTCAGTCCAAGCCGTAGAAGTGCGCCTCGAACACGTGACGGGCGTGCCGGGTGACGCGCAGGTAGTGGGCCTCGAAGTCCGCCGCCGTGGTCGCCTCGGGGGCGCACCAGCGCGCGAGTCCCTGCAGATCTCGGGCAGAGGAGGGCAGGACGTCGCTGGTCTTGCCGGACCACAGGAACGACGCCGCCCGGATGCGCGTGGCCAGCAGCCACGCCGTCTCCAATGCCTCGGCATCGCGGCTGGGCAGAATCTCGTGGGAGGCCAGCGCCCGCAGTGCGGGCAGCGTGGCGGTGGTGCGCAGCGCGGAGATCTCGTCGGCGTGACGCAACTGCAGTGACTGGACCAGCCACTCGACGTCGGAGAGCCCACCGCGTCCCAGCTTCACGTGCCGGTTGGGATCCGCGCCGCGCGGCAGGCGCTCGGCCTCCACGCGCGCCTTGATCCGCCGGATCTCGCGGACCTCGGCACTGTTCAGGCCGCCACCGTAGCGCACCGAGTCCACCCAGTCGGTGACTTCGCGGCACAGCGTGGACTCCCCCGCCACCACGCGGGCGCGCAGCAGCGCCTGGCGCTCCCAGACTTCGGCCCAGCGGCGGTAGTACTCCTGATAGGAGTCCAGCGTCCGCGCGAGCGGTCCCTGACGCCCCTCGGGGCGCAGATCGGCGTCCATCTCCAGTGGCCGCTCCCCGGGCAGCGGAGGCTGCGGCGGCTGACGCAGCACGGCCGCCACCTGCTTGGCCAGCCGCACCGCCTGTTCGTGGGCGGCGTCGGGGTCCGCGCCGGCGTGCGGGCGGTGGACGTACATGACGTCCGCGTCAGAGCCGTAGGTGATCTCGCGGCCGCCCTGGCGACCCATCGCGATGACGGCCAGATCGGTGATCAGCTCCTCCTCACGCTCGATCTCCCGCAGGCAGGTCTGCAGCGCCCCGACGACGGCCACCGTGTCGATGTCCGCGAGCGCCTGCCCGATCTGCTGGATGTCCAGCCGGCCCAGGGCATCCGCGACGGCGATGCGCAGCACCTCGCGGCGCCGCACCTGGCGCACATGGCGGATCACCTGCGCGGCGCTCTCGGCCTGGGTCCGGCGCGAGAGCCGCGCGCTGAGCTGCGACCACAGGGCCGCGGTGTCCACGGGGGCCAGCTGCTTGTCATCGCCGAACCACGCGGCTGACTCGGGTGAGTGCTCGAGCTGGTCGCCGATAAACCGGGAGGTGGAGAGCACGCGGCACAGGCGCTGCGCGGCGGCGTCGGAGTCGCGCAGCATGCGCAGGAACCAGGAGCTCTGCCCGAGGGACTCGGACAGGCGCCGGAAGGCCAGCAGCCCGCGGTCCGGGTCCGTGCCGTTGGCGAACCAGCCGAGCATGACGGGCAACAGCTGCCGCTGCATGGCCGCCCGGCGGGACACGCCCTGCGTGAGGGACTCGATGTGCCGCAGCGCGCCGCGCGGATCGCGGTAGCCCAGCGCGGACAGCCGCGCCTGGACGGCCTCCGCCGTGAGCTTGACCTCGCCGGCGCTCAGGGCCGCCGTGGTGGAGAGCAGCGGCCGGTAGAAGATGCGTTCGTGCAGGTGCCGGACCTCGCGCCGCACGCGGCGGAACGCGGCGGTGAGGTCCTCACCCGTGGCCGTGGCGGTGTCCCCCGCCCCGCGCAGCGAGCGGGCGATGACGCGTTGGGCTGCCTCCTTCGCCGGCATCAGGTGGGTGCGCCGCAGATGCACCAGCTGGATGCGGTGCTCCAGCGCCCGCAGCCAGCGGTAGTGCCCGGCGAAGGCGGTGGCATCGGCGGTGGAGATGTAGGTGGCCTGCTGCAGCGCGGTGATCGCTTCCAAGGTGGAGCGCACTCGCACGGACTCGTCCGCGCGGCCGTGCACAAGCTGCAGCAGCTGGGCGGTGAACTCGACATCGCGCAGCCCTCCGGCACCGAGCTTGATCTCGCGGTCGCGCTCGGTGTGGGACAGGGTGTCCATCACCCGGGCCCGCATCTGCTGGACCTGCTCCACGAAGCCCTCGCGCGCCGAAGACTCCCACACCAACGGCCACATCGCCTCGATGTAGCGCTGCCCCAGTTCGGCGTCGCCAGCGATGGGTCGGGCCTTGAGCAGCGCCTGGAACTCCCAGCCGTGGGCCCAGCGCCGATAGTACTCGCGGTGCGAGTCCACGGTGCGCGAGAGCGCACCGTCCTTGCCCTCGGGGCGCAGATTCGCGTCGACCTCCCACAGGGCGGGCTCGGCGGCCGAGCCGTAGATGCCCTTGGCCATGCCGGAGGCCAGCTCGGCGGCGATGACGGCGGCCTCCGTGTCCGAGGGGGGCTCCTCCGTGTCCGT
>JAUNTT010000041.1 GCA_030538555.1 Micrococcus sp. | reverse complement strand
CGCAGTCCGTGCCCGCACCGGCGCCATGCCTGCGGTGACGGTCCGCGTTGGCACGGTCATCAACAGAGTCGGGGGCGGCGATCCCGCGGGCGACGGGCCCGAGATAGGCGCGGGCGAGATCCAGCAACGCCGCGGCGGAGACGCCGTCCACATCGGCGTGCAGGGACCGCAGGGTGCAGTGCACCGGGTGTGAGCTCCGTGTCTCCATGGCCGCCTCGTCGTTGCACTCGGGCGGGTCAGGACGCTGGTCGCGTCGTCGCGGGATGCAGGTGCACGAGGTAGTCCGGGCCCACCTCCACGCCCAGGGCCTGGGCCTGGGAGCGGTGCTGGCGCATGGCCGTGGCGCCCAGCACGCGCGCCAGCGCCGCCTCCGCCTGGGCCGCCGTGGCCCCCTCGGCCTGCGCGGCGGCGATGAACACGGTGTGCAGGGCGCCGCCGCCGAGTCCCAGGGCCAGGGCGGTGAGCACGACGTCGGCCCCGTCCCGGTAGCTCAGCAGCGCAGCCTGGGTGCGCTCCTCCGCCTCGGCGAGGCTCGCGGGGGCGGCGGCGTCGGTGGCGAGGCCGTCCACGATCCGGTCGGCCACGCGCGCGAGCAGGGTCTGCTTGTTGGGCACGTGCCAGTACAGCGCGGAGACCTGCACGCCGAGCTGCGTGGCCACGCGGCGCATGGACAGATCCCCCATGCCGAAGTCCTGGAGCAAGGTGAGCGCAGCGTCCACCACGTCCGCGGCGCTCAGGGCGCGGCGCGGACGCGTGGCAGCGGCGTCACGGGTGCTCATGGACCCACCCTAGCCATCTCGCCTGCCCCGTGACCCGGCCTGAGCGGGCCTGCGCCGGACCGCAATCAGAGCGTTATGCGGTCACCAGACTCCCGCCGGACAGGCGCACCACCCGATCGGCCAGGGTGGCGGCCTCGGCGTGATCATGGGTGACATGGACCGCTGTGGTCCCGGTGGCCTGCAGGATGGCGCGGATGTCCACGGCCAGGCGCTCGCGCAGCTCGCGGTCGAGGGCGGAGAGCGGCTCATCCAGCAGCAGCACCCGCGGGGCCGGGGCCAGGGACCGGGCCAGGGCCACGCGCTGGGCCTGCCCGCCGGAGAGCTGCTGCACGGGCTTGTCCGCGTGCTCGGCCAGATCCACCAGCTCGAGCATCTCGGCCACCCGAGCGCGGCGCTGCGCCCGCGGCATCCCCGCGGACTCCAGGCCGTAGGCCACATTCCCGGCCACGGTGCGGTGAGGGAAGAGCTGTCCGTCCTGGAACACCATGCCGGTCCCGCGCCGATGCGTGGGCAGCCCGGCAACGTCCTGACCGTCCAGCAGGATCTCGCCCTGCGAGACGTGCTCGAGCCCGGCGATCCCGCGCAGCACGGTGGACTTCCCGGAGCCCGAGGCCCCCAGCAGGGCCACGATCTCCCCGGGCTGCAGGGTCAGGTCGATGTCCCGGGCCGGCGTCGTGCCGTCCGGATAGGCCACGCTCACGTTCTTCAGCTCCAACGCGGGCACACTCACCACGGACCACCTCTTCCCGCGCCCGTCGGGCGCAGTCTCTCGCAGATCATCATGACCGCTGCCGTCACCACGGCCAGCACCACCGCGCCGGCCAGGGCCATGCCGTAGTTGTCCGCGCCGGGCCGGCCGAGCAGGCGCACGATGATGATCGGCAGGGTCACATAGTCGGGGCTGGCCAGGAAGCTCGTCGCGCCGAACTCACCCAGGGACACCGCGAACGCGAAGCCGGCGGCCAGCCCGACGCCCCGCAGCAAGAACGGCCCGTCCACGGTGCGCAGGCGCCGCCACGGGTTCGCCCCCAGGGTGGCGGCGGCCTCACGCAGCCGTGGATCCACCGCCGCCAGCACGGGCACCAGGGTGCGCACCACGAGCGGCAGGGCCACCACCGCCTGCGCCGCCGGCACCAGCGCCCCGGAGGCGGCCAGTTCCGGCCACTGCACGCGCAGGGACACCACGAATCCGAAGCCCACGGTGACCGCCGAGACGCCGAGGGGCAGCATGACGGCACCGTCGAGCCAGCGCTGCGCGGTGCGCGCGGTGGAGGACCGGAACGCGCGCGTGAGCAGCAGCGCCAGCGGCACGCCCGCGAGCAGGGTCAGGGCCGTGGCGTCCAGCGCGATCTTCAGCGAGTGCTCGAGCGCTTCGGCCACCGTGGTGCCCCCCGTGAACCCCGTGCCGGTGCTCGTGGCCAGCAGCCGGTAGTTCTCGAGGCTGAACTGCCCGTTCTTGCGCAGCGAGCGCACCACGAGCGTCACGAGCGGCGTGAGAATCAGCGCGGCCACCGCGGCCGTGAACGCCACGGGCACCGCATCGCCGCGACGCAGCGGTGTGCGCGGGGCATCACGCAGCCGCAGCGCGCGCCGCGTCCGCGAGGCCGCGAACCCGGAGAGCCCGACGGCGGCCACCACCACCGCGAACTGCAGCGTGGAGAACACCGCGGCGGTGCGCAGGTCCAAATAGACGGCCGTCTGCACCCAGATCTCGGTCTCGAGCGTCCCGTAGCCGGGCCGGCCGAGCGTCTGAACGATGCCGAACGCCGCCGAGCAGAACAGGAACACCAGCGCGGCCGCCGCGGCGATCGCCGGGCCCAGCTGGGGCAGGGTCACGGTGCGGAAGGCCCGGAAACTCGAGGCGCCGAGCGTGCGCGCCGCCTCCGTCTGCTTCGGATCCAGGCTGGACCACACGTGCCCCACCTGGCGGACCACCACGGAGACGTTGAAGAACACAAACGCCAGCACCACCGCCGCGGTCGTCTGGTCCAGGCCCAGGAAGTCCAGCGGACCGCCCGGGCCGAGCAGCGCGCGGAAGGCCACGCCCACCACCACGGTGGGCAGCACGAAGGGCACCGTGATGATCCCGCGCAGCAGCGCCCGGCCGGGGAAGTCGCGCCGGTAGAGCACAAAGGCGGCCGGCAGACCCACGACGACGGCCACCACTGTGCCGGCGGCAGCCATGCCGAGCGTCTGGCCCAGGATCCGCCACGTGCGCTCGCGGCCCAGCACCTCGGCGAAGGCGCTGAGATCCACCGCGCCCTCGGCGGAGATGCCGCGCCACAGCATGGCCGCCACGGGCCACGCGAAGAACAGGACCAGGAAGGCCAGCGGCAGCACCGCCGCCACCAGCCACCACGCGCCGATCCCGTCGGAGCCGGGCCGGTGCACCCGGCCGAACCGGCGTCGTCGGGCCGGAACGGGGCTGCCCGGTGGCGCCCCCATGCCGGTTGTCGCAGCGCCCGTCACGGGGTCACCGGTACCCGGAGCAGGCGTCACCGCGACTCGAAGAGCTCCGTGAACGCGCGCAGCCAGGTGTCACGCTGCTCCTCGACCCGCTGGATGTCCGGGGTGATGGGGTCCTCGATGAGCGGGGCGTTGGCCTGCCATTCCTCGGGCAGCTCCACCGACTCGTCCACGGGGTACATGTACATCGCCTCGGGGATGGCGGCCTGGACCTCGGGGGTCAGCAGGAAGTCGATGAACGCCTCGGCCCCCTCCGGGTTGGACGCGCCCTCGACCACGCCGGCGTACTCCACCTGCGGGGTGCAGGTGTCCTCGAAAACGGCCGTGTCCGGGGCGAAGGCGGGGGAGGAGGAGTAGGACAGCACCAGCGGGTACGGGCCCTCGCCCTCGCCACCGGAGAAGTCCGAGTAGTAGGCCTCGGACCAGCCGGAGGCGATCTTGGCGCCGCCGTCGAGCAGCTGCTCCCAGTACTGCTCCCACTCATCCTCACCGAAGCGCTCCACCGTGGCCGCCAGGAACGCGAGACCGGGGGAGGAGGTCACGGGGTTGGTCAGCACCGTGCGCTCGGCGTACTCCGGCTCGGCGAGCTGCTCGAGCTGGGTCGGCACGGCCACGCCCTGCTCCTCGAACCAGGCGGGGTCGTAGTTGAGGCACACCTGGCCCTGATCAATCGGGATCATCCGGCCATCGACCACGAGGTCCTCCGCGCTGGACGGCAGGTCCGCCGGGGTGAACTCGGCGACCACACCCTCTTTGATCAGGGTGTGCGTGGAGACGTTCTCGACGCCGAACACCCCGTCCACCGTGGGGCTGTCCTTGGCCAAGATCAGCTGATTGACCACCGTTCCGGAGTCACCGGCGGCGGTGGTGCGCAGCGTGTAGCCGCTCTCCTCCTCGAACTGGCTGATCAGCTCGGCCGGCAGATCGAAGGAGTCATGGGTCATGATCGTCACGGTGCCCGAGCCGGTGGGCCCGGCCTGCGTGGCCTCGCCCTCGGCGCCCTCGGTGGCGGTCGCGGTCGCCGACGTGGTGGCCCGCGGGGCCTGATCGGCCACGGAGCAGGCGCTGAGCGCCAGGACACCGGCTACGGCCAGCCCGACGACGGCGCGGCGGCGGCGCGCGCGACGGCTCGGGGTGGGGGAGGTGGTCTCCGGGGCGGTGGCGGCGAGGGTGCCTGGGGTGCCGATGGCGGCGGGGGTGGCGTGCTGCAGTGCGGTGATCATCTCGGCTCCAGCCTGTCGCGGGCACTCACGCGAGTGCCGGGGTGAGGACAAGAGCCACGCGGGTCTGGATTCCTCGCCACACCGCGAACGCACGCCCCGGTACGGGTGGGACCAGACACGGGTGGTGAGATGCTCGACTTCCTTCGCCGGCATGATCCGGAGCAGGTTCGAGGGTCTGCGCTGGTGCTCACTCTCAGAGCCGCCGGGGTGTGTGGGCGCTCCCCTGTCGATGGTTCTGCTCCCCGCCTACATGTTACAACGCGGCCCCTCCCTGTGCGCACGCGGCCCTCCCGGCGCTGACCTGGTCCGCCGCCGTGGTGGACGTCGGGGATCGCGCGAGCCAGCCACGCCCGGGGTGAGACGGGTTTGACATGACGTGCCGAATTGCTCTGCCGGCCCTGTGTGGTGCACAGTTCGAGCCATGACTGAGACGTTTTCCACGCATGATCGCGCCGTCGTTGAGCGTCTGCTCGACAGCACCGGGGGCATCCCGAACATCGCCGAGCTCACCGAGCTGGGGCCCGAGGCCGTGGAAGTGGTGCGCCAGTGGCTGCGCACCGCGGCCGATCACAAGCCGGACCTGGCCGCCGCGCAGCTGGCCGCAGCGCTCAAGGAGCCGGGTGGACTCGAGTTCATCGTGCGCTTCGTGGACCACGTCATCCGTCCCGAGGACCCGGCCATCGCGGCCCGCGCCCTGAACGATCTCGCGCGTCAGGCCCCCGGCTTCCTCCCCCCGGCCCTGCGCGCCCTCTTCGTCTCCGGCGGCCGCGTGGCCCCGCTCGCGCCGAAGCTCGTGGTCCCCGTGGCCCGCCGAGTGTTACGCCAGATGGTGTCCCACCTGATCGTGGACGCGCGCGACAAGCAGCTCACCAAGGCGATCTCGTCGCTGAAGAACGAGACCACGCACCTCAACATCAACCTGCTCGGTGAGGCCGTGCTCGGCAGCCAGGAGGCCGACCGCCGCCTGCAGGGCATCTCGGATCTCATCGCGCGCCCGGATGTGGACTACGTCTCCGTCAAGGTCTCCGCCGCCACCGCCCCGCACGCCCCGTGGGCCCACGCCGAGGCGGCCGAGGAGATCACGCAGCGCCTCACCCCGCTCTACCTCCAGGCCGCGAAGAACGGCACGTTCATCAATCTGGACATGGAGGAGTACCACGATCTCGACCTCACCCTCGAGGTCTTCACCGCGCTGCTGGCCAAGCCCGAGCTGCACGGCTACTACGCCGGCATCGTGCTGCAGACCTACCTGCCGGACGCCCTGGCCGCCATGATCCGCCTACAGGACTTCGCGGCCCGCCGCATCGCCGCCGGCGGCGCCCCGGTCAAGGTCCGCGTGGTCAAGGGCGCGAACTTGCCGATGGAGCAGATGCAGTCCTCGCTGATGGGCTGGCCCGAGGCCACCGTGGAGTCCAAGCTCGAGGCCGATGTCAACTACAAGCGCGTGCTCAACTACGCCCTCACCCCCGAGCGCGTCGCGGGTGTGCGCATCGGTGTGGCCGGTCACAACCTGTTCGACGTGGCCCTGGCCTGGCTGCTCGCCCAGCGGCGCGGGCTCTCCACGCGTCCCGCCGCGAACGGCGCGCCTGCCCAGCTGGAGTTCGAGATGTTGCTGGGCATGGCCACCGGCCAGGCCGAGGCCGTCAAGGCCGACGTCGGCTCGCTGCTGCTCTACACCCCCGTGGTCCGCCCCGAGGAGTTCGACGTCGCCATCGCCTATCTGGTGCGCCGCCTCGAAGAGGGCGCCTCGGACCAGAACTTCATGTCCGCCGTGTTCGACCTGGACTCGGACCCGCAGCTCTTCGCCCGCGAGGAGGCCCGCTTCCTCGACTCGCTGGCCGGGCTGGACACACAGGTCCCCGTGCCGAACCGCACGCAGGACCGCAGCATCGGGGAGGCCGGCGAGGTGCCCGCCGAGATCGACGGCTTCGCCAACACGCCCGACTCCGATCCCGCCCTGCCCGGCAACCAGGCCTGGGCCCGCGAGATCCGCGCCCGCATCCAGGACTCCACGCTCGGCGTGGACACCGTCGAGGCCCACCGCCTGACCACCTCGAGCCAGGCGCAGGAGGCCGTGCAGGCCGCCGAGGCCGCCGGCCAGGCGTGGGGCGCGCTGAGCGGGGCGCGCCGCGCCGAGGTGCTCGACGTCGTCGGGAAGACCCTCAACGACGCCCGCGGCCAGCTGCTCGAGGTGGCCGCGTCCGAGACCGGCAAGACCCTGGACCAGGGCGACCCCGAGGTTTCCGAGGCCGTGGACTTCGCCCACTACTACGCGCGGCTGGCCCGCGGCCTGGACGAGGTCGAGGGGGCCCGGCCGCAGCCGGTGCGCCTGACCCTGGTGATCCCGCCGTGGAACTTCCCCGTGGCCATTCCGGTGGGCGGGGTGCTCTCGGCGCTCGCCGCCGGCTCGCCCGTGGTGTTCAAGCCCGCGCCGCAGTCCGAGCGCACGGGTGCCGTGGCCTGGGAGCTGATCGTGCAGGGCCTGCGCGCCTCCGGGATCTTCGACGCCGGAGCCGAGCTGGCCGACGTCGAGCCCACCGACCTGGTGCGCCTGGTGACCCTGGCCGAGGCCGAGGAGAAGCAGATCGGCACCGTGCTGGTCACCCACCCGGCCGTGGAACGCCTGATCCTCACCGGCGGTTATGAGACCGCCGAGCTGTTCAAGTCGATGCGCCCGGACCTGCACCTGCTGGCCGAGACCTCCGGCAAGAACGCGCTCATCGTCACCGAGTCCGCGGACCTGGACCTGGCGACCAAGGACGTGGTGGCCTCCGCCTTCGGCCACGCCGGGCAGAAGTGCTCGGCCGCCTCGCTCGTGGTGCTCGTGGGCTCCGTGGGCTCCTCGGAGCGCTTCCACCGGCAGCTGCTCGACGCCGCCTCCTCGCTCACCGTGGGCTGGCCCTGGGACCCGAACGCCCAGATGGGCCCCGTCATCGAAGAGCCGGGGGAGAAGCTGCGCCGCGGCCTCACCGAGCTCGGCGAGGGCGAGGCGTGGGAGCTGCAGCCGCGCTCGCTGGATGACTCTGGGCGGCTGTTCAGCCCCGGCATCCGCTCCGGCGTGCGCCCCGGTTCGGACGCCCACCTCACCGAGTACTTCGGCCCCGTGCTCTCCGTGATGCGCGTGGACACGCTCGAGGAGGCGGTGAAGATCGTCAACGCCGTGGACTACGGTCTGACGTCCGGCATCCATTCGCTGGATCCCGAGGAGATCGACTACTGGGCCCAGCGCGTGCGCGCCGGCAACCTCTACGTCAACCGCGGCATCACCGGCGCCATCGTGCGCCGTCAGCCCTTCGGTGGCTGGAAGCGCTCCGTGGTGGGCCCCACCACCAAGGCTGGTGGCCCGCACTACCTGCACGGCCTCGTGGACTGGCACGACGACGCCGCCACCCAGGATCCCGCGCAGTGGCTGGAGACCGCCCGCGCCTCGGACGCCGTCGCGTGGACGCAGACCTTCGGCGAGACCCGGGACATCAGCGCCCTGCTGGCCGAGCGCAATCTGCTGCGCTACCGGCCCGTGCCCGTGCTGGTGCGCCAGGAGACCGCTCCGGAGCACCACGTGCAGCGCGTGGTGGCCGCTGGCCTGCGCGCCGGCTCGCAGCTGACCGTGTCCTTGCCCGAGGGTGCTGCGGCACTGAAGGACAGCCTGCGCTCGTACGCCACCCAGGTGGCCCAAGATCTGGGCACCACGCCGCGGATGCCTCAGATCGTGGTGGAGTCCGCCGAGGCCTTCGCCGCCCGCGCTGCGGCCCTGGCTCGCGTGCCCGCCTCCGCCGAGCACGGCGGCGACGCCCGCGTTCGCCTGCTGCTGGACTGGGCGGGGGATGAGGAGGCCGCCGTGGCCGCGCGCACCGCGCTCTACCGTGCCATCGACGGCTCGCCCGACGTGGCCGTCTACGCCGGTCCCGTGACCAGCGCCGGTGACGTCGAGCTGCTGCCGTTCCTGCACGAGCAGGCGATTGCGGTCACCGCCCACCGCTTCGGCACCCCGGACGGCCTGACGGACGAGATCCTCTGATGCACCTGCTCTTGCGCACCCTGCTGGTCATCCTGCGGGCCAAGCGTCGCTCGCGCTTAAGCCCCTGGGATGTGTCCTCGGTGCCGTTGCGCGCGCTGCTGACCGATGTGGACTTCGCCTGGCACATCAACAACGGCCAGTACCTCGGGCTGTTCGACCTGGGCCGCTGGGATCTCATGGAGCGTGCCGGTCTGCTCCAGGCCGTCCAGCGCCGCGGGTGGCTGCCCGTGGTGCAGGCCGAGCAGATCGCGTTCCGCCGCTCGGTGGAGTTCGGCAAGAAGTTCAGCCTGGACACCAAGTTCCTCGGCTTCGGGGACCGCGCCCTGTGGTTCGAGCAGCGGATTGTGGTGGACGGCGAGGTCTACGTGCGCGGTTACGTGCTCGCGCGGCTGCGCGCCAAGGACGGGCACCCGGTCTCGGATGCGGAGATCCGTGAGGTCTTCGCGGAGCTGGGCTTCGACCCCGACGGCGGCGAGGGCGTTCCCGCGTGGCTGACTCAGTGGCGTGAGCACATCGCGCTGCCCTCGGCCCGGCGGTCCTTCCCCCAGGATTGGTGAGGTCGCGCCGGTCCCGTGAGCCGAGGCCGAGCCGAGGCGGGGCCGAGGGCCACGGACGAGACGGTGAGCGACGTCGTCGTGCCCCGGTGTCCACCGGACGAATCTGCGGTGACGTGACACGCCCGGGCTGGCATAGCGTCCGCCAGTGGTGGAGTTACGTGCGTCACTGCGGCAGGATGAGCGGGTGAACAATCGTCTTCTGATCGTGGCAGCCCTCTCCCTCGCGGGCCTGGTCTTCGTGCTCGTGGCGTCCATCGGCAATGAGGCCTGGTGGCTCGTGGCGGCCATTGTGGTGGGCCTGGCCGTGTTGGCGGTCATGGACCTGTCCCAAAAGCGCCACGCGATCCTGCGCAACTTCCCGGTGCTGGGCCACATGCGCTACCTGCTGGAGTCCATCCGCCCGGAGATCCAGCAGTACTTCATCGAGCGCAACTTCGACGGCAAGCCCTTCGACCGCGACACCCGCTCGCTCGTGTACGCCCGCGCCAAGGGCATGGACGACCACAAGGCGTTCGGCACGGAGCGCGACACCTCGGAGATCGGCTACGAGTTCCTGCTGCACTCCTCGGCGCCCGTGAACGCGCCCGCGCAGGCGCCGACCGTGCGCATCGGCGGCCCGGACTGCTCCCAGCCCTATGACATGTCGCTGATGAACATCTCCTCGATGTCCTTCGGCTCGCTGTCCGCGAATGCCGTGCAGGCCATGAACCGCGGCGCCGGCAAGGGCGGCTTCATCCATGAGACCGGTGAGGGCGGGCTGACCAAGTACCACCTCGGCAACGGGGCGGACCTGTTCTGGGAGATCGGCTCCGGCTACTTCGGTTGCCGCAACGAGGACGGCACCTTCAACGAGGAGCTCTTCCGCGAGAAATCGAACTACGAGGAAGTCAAGGGCATCACCATCAAGCTCTCGCAGGGCGCCAAGCCCGGCCTGGGCGGCATGCTCCCGGCGTCCAAGATCACCCCGGAGATCGCTGAGGCCCGCGGCATCCCGCAGGACAAGGACTGTCTGTCCCCGGCCTCGCACTCCGCATTCACCACCCCGCGAGAGATGGTGCGCTTCGTGCAGCGTCTGCGGGAGCTCTCCGGCGGCAAGCCGATCGGCATCAAGTTCTGCGTGGGTTCCCGCGTGGACGTGCTGGCCATGTGCAAGGCGATGTGGGAAGAGCGCATCGCCCCGGACTTCATCATCGTGGACGGCTCCGAGGGCGGCACCGGAGCCGCCCCGCTCGAGTACTCCGACCACATCGGCACCCCGCTGACCGAGGGCCTGATGCTGGTCCACAATGCGCTCGTGGGCTCCGGGCTGCGGCGCTTCGTGAAGCTCGGCGCGGCCGGCAAGATCGCGACCGGCTCGGACATCGTCAAGCGCCTCATCCAGGGTGCGGACTTCACCATGTCTGCCCGCGCCATGATGATGGCCACCGGCTGCATCCAGGCCCAGAAGTGCCACACCAATGACTGCCCCGTGGGCGTGGCCACGCAGAACCCGCGTCTGATGCGCGCTCTGGATGTCACGGACAAGGGCAACCGAGTCTACAACTACCACCGCCTCACCGTGCGCGAGGCCGTGCAGATCATGGCGTCCATGGGCGTCACCGATCCGAGCCAGCTCAACACCCGCATGCTGCGCCGCCGCGTGGACCACCTGAGCACCCGCTCCTACGCGTCCATCTACCGCTGGCTGCGCACCGACGAGCTGCTCAACGATCCGCCCGGTGGCTGGGACATCGACTGGGACGAGGCCGACGCCGATCACTTCGGCGAGCACGCCCCCATCGACTACCTGCAGCACAGCAACCCCGAGTGGCGTTCCGAGCTGCTGGTGACTCCGTCTGAACGTGCTGAGCGCACGGCCACCGAGCGCCGCGAGTCCGCGGCCGCCCACGGTGAGCCGGAGGCCGGCCGCGAGCACGAGGCGGGACGCGATCACGGTGCGCAGCACGGGGATCACTCCGGTGCGGCGACCGCGGACGGTTCGACGTCGGGTGCCTCGGCGCCGGCCGCGCCCCAGCGCCACCGCGGCGCCCCGCCGCGCCATCATGCCGAGCCGCCGCCGAGCACCTCGCCCATGCCGCGCATCGACCAGCTGCGCGACGGCCAGACCCTGACCTCTTACTCGATGGGCTCCGGCCAGGGCAGCTCGGACGCCCCCGTGGATCCGGCCCCGGCGGGCTCGCGGGCTACCGCAGGTCCCGGAGAGGGTGAGGACGCGGGCCCGGGCCACAGCGTGGACGGCCAGCGCGTGATCTCCCGGCAGAACAGCCCGAGCCCCGTCACCGAGGACGGCGTGACCGCCACGGTCGAGGACCTCGGCAACCGCCCGGAGGGCCGCGTCTAACGCACCGCGTCGCACGCACCCCCTCTCACCCACCGTTGCCCACCTCCGCCGCGCCTCGCCCCGGCGTTTTGTGTTGACTTAGGTCGGGTTCGAGCCCCGCCAAACCCCCCGAAGTGCACACACCACCCGGGCGGGGCGGGGGGGGGGGCGGTCGGGGCCGTGAGGGTGGGAAGACGGGGCCGTGAGAGTGGTTCGGACGCGCGGGTGTCGGCCGGTCGCCAGGACCACCCACAACTCATCACCACCCGGGCATGACGAAGGCCCCGGCCGACTGACGGATCAGTCGGCCGGGGCCTTCGTGCGGGGAGTGGTGGCGGCGTCAGGGACGCTCAGCCACCGCTCTCACGCGATGCTCTGGAGGCGAACCTCAGACGCGGGTGACGTTGGCGGCCTGGAGGCCCTTGTCGCCCTGCTGGGTCTCGAACTCGACGCGGTCGTTCTCCTGCAGCTCCTTGAAGCCGGAGCCCTGGATGGCGGAGAAGTGCACGAAGACGTCAGCGGAGCCGTCCTCGGGGGCGATGAAGCCGTAGCCCTTCTCAGCGTTGAACCACTTAACGGTGCCCATGGCCATGGGTGTGTCCTTTCGACGTACCAGCCCGCACACACAGGAACGGACCAGCGTTGGTGCCACGCGAGCAGGTCGCCCGCATGGGTGAAGCGGCAAACTGCACCGCGAAGACCAACGCACTCCGGCGCATCAGAGCACCGAGGGTGAATCGAAGACGGGAATACAGATAAAACGACTTCAGCCCTCATTGTCGCACGGTTGACGGGCTGCTGGCACCGTCTGGTCTCCTTGCGACCCGACGATCCCGGCGCGCGACGCCCCACCGCGTCACACCAGCGCGTTGAGACCGTGGAAGGCGTTCAAGTGCAGGGCCGCCGGTGGCCGGTGCTCACTATGATCGGCGAACCCCAGCACCTCGAGCAGCACGATCACGTGGTCGCCAGCGTCGAGCTCCTGGTGCACGCGGGTCTCCAACCACAGCGAGGACTCCGCCAGCAGCACGGTCCCGCGATCGGTCACGTGCGTGGGCACGCCAGCCAGTCGGTCCGCCGTGCGGGAGGACAGCTGCGGGCACAGATGCGTCTGCGCGTCGGAGAGCAGCGACACCCCGATCGTGTCGGCGGCCCGCAGGCGCGGCCACGTCCGCGAAGACCGCTGCGCCGCGAAGGACACGAGCGCGGGCTCCCACGAGATCCCGACGGCGAAGGAGGACGACACCATGACGTCTGTGCCGTCGTCGTGGGTGCCGGTGACGGCGACGACGCCGGTCGGGAACGCCGCCAGACCGCGTCGCAGGGTCAGCGGGGTGATGTCGCGCTCCCAGGTGGGAGAGTCCAGGTGCGCGGTGGTGATGCTGCTGTCCAGGCTGAGGCTCAAGGCTGGCTCCTGACCCACATTGCGCGGCCCTGCGGTCCAGCTCAGGAGCGAACCCGAACGGTTCGCAGAGACGCGGTACTTGCCACGCCGGGGTGTCCGGCAGGCCGAATCATCACCTGGAGCACCCCACTACTGCGTGAGAGGGTTGCTGTCCCGTCAGCCAGGGCTGTGTGTGTGGCGGGAACTCGTGATTCTCTGCCTTCACGCTAGGTTTCAGCCGCCGAGGCGGTCAACGCCCACGGCTGGCCAGTGACACGCGCTGTCACATGCCCGGCGCCGGGCCGGCAGCTCGGCGCGGCCCGTCGACGTCGCGCCCAGGGTCTCAGCGCGGCCCCGGTCTCAGCGCGGCCCGCCGGAGTCGCGGCCGCGGAGGGCGTCGAGCTGGCGACGGTCGCGCTTGGTGGGTCGGCCGGCACCGCGTTCGCGGTAGGGGACGGCGAGCAGCTCGCGTGGGATGGGCGGTGGTGAGTGGTCGATGTACTGGCGCTGCGCCACGGGGGCACCCACTCGTTTGCTGATCAGACCGGTCACCTCGAGGACGCGTTCACGCCCGGGCTGCCGCACCCGCACGGTGTCACCCACGACGACGGCCTGGGCCGCCTTGACCGGTTCGCCGTTGACGCGGACGTGGCCACCCCGCACGGCGGCGGTGGCCGCGGAGCGGGTCTTGAACAGGCGCACGGCCCACAGCCACGCATCGATTCGGGTGGTGCTCACTCGTGGTCAAGTCCTCTGGTTGTGGGTGCGGGTGACCATCGTGGATGGTGCGGCGGTGGGGCGGCGTCGGCGGTGGCACCGACGGGGCTGTGCCGTCCATGGTGGCAGGACAGTGGCGCGTCCGCACCCGATTGCGGTTCTGTCACGATTGCGGCGCTGCGCTTGTGCGGCGATGGCAGACGTCCCAGGATGAGCAACAGCGGCCTCACTACGAGGCCGACGAGAGACTCAGGAGCGGACCATGCAGACAATGGTGAAGCAGGCCGGGCGGTGCTGCGCGGTGCTGGGAATCGGCGCCCTGGCGCTGGCTGGCTGCACGTCCGCCCCCACGGAGCCAGCCGCGGGTGGTGCGTCCTCGGCGAGCTCGCCGGCGGTGTCCACGCTGCCCACGGCGACGCCGACCATGACCCCCGCGTTCCCCACCATCGCGCTCGTCGATACCTCGGAAGAGACGGTGCTCCAGAACGTCATCGGCACGGGCCGCATCGCTGTCACGGTGCGCGCGGAGGAGGAAGCACAGTACAAGGTCGCGGTGGTCTGCACCGAGGACGCCCGCGATGGCACCGACCGCGCGGTGGACATCGAGTCGGACTATTCCGGCGAGATGGGCTGGATGGCCGGCAGCGAGGGCTGCGGCAACTGGACCGCCATGACCCCGGAGACCACCGAGGCCGGTGACATCACCTTCGTGGTGACGGTCGACGGTGATGAGCCTTTTCGGCTCGTGGTGACCGAACGGCTCAGCCCGATCGTCCTCACCCCCGAGAGCAACGCCTGACGCACGCCGCCCCGCCCCGCGACGCCGCTCAGCGAGTGCCGATCGACCGGGCGCCGCTCAGCCCCGCCGCGAGCGCACGGACACCCCGTGCGCCGGCAGGCCCTCGTCCTGAGCGACCGCGGAGATCCCGTCGATCAGCGGCTCCAGGCCGGCCTGCTCGTAGCGGATGAGCTGCTGCAGCCGCAGGAACGTGACGGTGTTGAGCCCCGAGGAGAAGCGTGCAGTGCCAGAGGTCGGCAACACATGGTTGGAGCCGGCGGAGTAGTCACCCAGCGGCACGGGAGAGTGCGGGCCGATGAAGATGGCACCGGCATTGCTGACCCGGCGAGCCACGGCCTCGGCGTCGCGCGTGTGCACCTCGAGGTGCTCGGTGGCATAGGCGTCGGCCACCTCCACGGCGTGATCCACATCCCGCACCAGCAGCACGCCGGACTGCGGTCCGGTCAGCGCCGTGCGGATCTGCTCCTCGTGGAAGGATCCCGGCACCTGGTGCTCGACGGCGGTCACCACGGCCTCGGCCAGCTCGGGGGAGTCGGTGATCAGCACGGAGGCCGCGAGCGGATCATGCTCGGCCTGGCTGATCAGATCCGCGGCCACCCACTCCGGGTTCGCCGTGTCGTCGGCGATGACGGCGATCTCACTCGGACCGGCCTCGGCATCCACACCGACAGTGCCCAGCAGCGCCCGCTTGGCCGCGGCCACGTAGATGTTGCCGGGCCCGGTGATCATGGCGACGGGCGCGCACGCGCAAGCGCCGTCGTCGTCGGTCACCCCGAAGCCGAGCATGGCGATCGCCTGGGCGCCGCCGGCGGCGTAGACCTCGTCCACGCCGAGCAGCGCGCAGGCGGCGAGCACCGTGGGGTGCGGCAGACCTCCGTGCTCGCGCTGCGGGGGCGAGGCCACGGCCAGGGAGGCGACGCCGGCCGCCTGGGCGGGCACCACGTTCATCACCACGGAGGAGGGGTACACGGCGCGCCCGCCGGGCACGTAGAGGCCCACCCGGTCCACGGGCACCCAGCGGTTCTCGACGATCGCACCCTCGGCCAGCTCCACCACAGAGCCGGCCGGCACCTGTGCCGCGTGGACCTGCCGTGCCCGGCGAATCGCCTCCTCCAGGCCCGCCCGCACGGCCGGGTCCAGGGTGTCCAGGGCCGCGGTGATCGCCTCGGCGGGCACGCGCAGGGACGGGGCGCGGACGCCGTCGAACCGCTCGCCCAGCGCCAGGACCGCCTCGGCGCCGCCCGTGCGGACCTGCTCGAGAATCGGCGCCACCGTGGCCAGCGTCGAGCTGACATCCACCTCGGCCCGCGGGACCACGGACGCCAGATCCGCGTTCGAGCTGCGCAGGTCGGTGATGGCGAGCATGAGGGGGTCCTCCCGACGGGTGGTGGTGGCGTGCGATGGTGGCGGGCTTCGCGGCGGCACGTGACTTCCGGCGCCGCGGCCGATCACGGCGGGCGCCGTGGCGCGCCGCGGTGCCCTTCTCCATTGTGCTCCCTCCCGGCACCCTCCCGGCCCCAGACCAGCACCGGGTGTCACACTGATGCCATGGCAGTGCTCTCCCTCCTTGGCTCCGCGTCCTTGACCGTCCTGGCCCCGCTGACGGCGCTGTTCGCCACCGCACCCTCGGAGATGCCCGTGCCGACCGAGGTCCAGCAGGGAGCCGACGCCACCGTGGCCATGCTCGGCGTGGAGATGGCCACCGTGGTCACGGTGACCGGCGCGTTCGTGTTCGGCTGGCTGCTCATGGTGGTGCTGCTCCAGCTCACCCGCGTCATCTTCGCCCGACGCCGGGCCTTCGGCGCCCAGGTGCGCCGGCTGGCCAACCCGTTGGGTGTGGCCCTGGGTTTCCTGCTCGCCCGGCTCGCGCTGGGAGCCACGGCCGCGACGGCGTCGTGGTTCCCGATCGTCTCCTTCCTGCTCATCGCCGCCCTGGTGGCCGCCCTCGGCTGGGCTGCGCTGCGCGTGGTGGCGCTCGTGGAGCAGCGCGTGCTGGACAAGTACCGCGAGGCCGGGATCAATGACCGCCGCGACCGCAAGATCCGCACCCAGACCGTGTTGATCCGTCGCATTCTGCAGGCCGTGATCGTCACGGTGGCCGTGGCCATCATCCTGCTCACCATCCCCGCGGTGCGCTCCCTGGGTGCCGGTCTGCTGGCCTCGGCCGGTTTGATCTCCGTGGTCGCCGCGCTGGCCGTCCAATCCACGCTCACCAACGTGTTCGCGGGCGTCCAGCTCGCGTTCACGGACTCGATCCGCGTGGGCGACGTCGTCAACATGGAGGGCACCTTCGGAACCATCGAGGACATCACCCTGTCCAATGTGGTGGTCAAGCTCTGGGACGGCCGCCGCATGATCTACCCCTCGAGCCACTTCACCACCGTGCCCTTTGAGAACTGGACGCGCGTGGGTTCAGAACTCTCCGGCGTCGTGGAGTTCGACGTGGACTGGCGTGTGCCCATGGACGATCTGCGCGCCCGGCTCAAGCAGCTCGTGGCGTCCACGGAACTCTGGGACGGCCGCGACGTGTCCATGCAGGTCACTGACGCCAGCGGCGGCATGGTGCGGATTCGCGCGGTGGTCTCGGCGGGGTCCTCGGGCGATCTGTGGGATCTGCGCTGCCTGGTGCGCGAGGACCTTGTCAGCTACATCCGCACCGAGCACCCTGAGGCGGTCGTCACTCAGCGCATGTCCGAGGCGCAGCCCTCCGGCGCGCTCACCGGTGCCCTGCCGCCGGTGCTGGTCGGTGCGGCGGGGGATCACGACGACGACGCCTCCTCCGCAGCGGAGGGCCGCTCCGTCCGGGGGGAGGGCCGGGGGGATCGCCGCGGCGCGGACCGTGCGGTGCGCGAGGACGCGGCGGGCGGTGACGCCCGACGAGGGGTGGACGTGAGCGCGGACGCGTCGCAGTACCCGGCGCGCTCGCCGGAGGACACCCGGGCGGGCAGCATGCCGGTCACGCCGCGGCGCGCCGAGGCTGCCCCGGCGCCGCAGCCGGTCGCCACCACGGCGCCGTTGACGAAGGTGACCGACGACAGCTCCATGTTCACCGGCTCCATCACCGCGGTGGAGCGCAACCGCGAGTTCTCCGGCCCGGGCGAGGACGCCTACGCCGAACGCCGCGCCCACCGGGACGCGGAATGAGGCGCGCAGACCGGGGTGAGGAGCGGTGAGAACATCGCTGCGTCACCGCGTGTTTCCTGAAAGTTCACTTTTGATCGTGGAAGGTTGCATCTAACCTGTAGTAACCATTCACAACGGGGTGAAGCTGAGGGAAAACATGCAAGCTCTCTTCCGGAAACTTTCTGCTGTGGCTGCGGTTGCTGCCTTGGCACTTGGGGCGGGTCCAGCATATGGCGTTGACCGGCTTGATGCGAATGAAGACCCCGTCTTGATTGACGACCTCATGCCCATCCTCGCCGGGCAAGAATCTGTCGAGGAGCTAACTTTTTCCCAAGCAGGTGTCGCTGTGGTTGAGGGTATCGATTCTCGCATTATTTGGTTGGATCGGACGGGAGAGGCTATCGTCGACCCAGGTTTCCTGGAGACTGACAGGGTCGCCTTCATGTATTCCTCTCATGCAGCCTTCTTCGTGTGGGATCCTTCGGACTTTTTGCGAGTGCACATCGTCCGCGATGGTCTCGTCATTGCGGAGTCATCGGACGGTTTTTTTGCCGACCTAGAGGTATCGGCAGGATCGCTGCACACTGACCAGCTGCACGCATTCGGCGCCGCCCCCTCGGGCGGAGATTCGGTGTTCGGATTCGAGGCAGAAATTCCTCCTGCAGGAGTTCCTTTGGAGATTCATCGCCGGGATGTGGCTGCTCGGTTGGCGAAGAATTATACTCATGCTCAAAATGCCGCTTGTCCTCGTGGCTCTATGGTGGGGTACTACGGGTGGTTCTAGTGCGAGATTGTCTTCACGGACCACGTCGAACAGAGTCTCTGCCCGCGATCTCGGGACTGATCGGAGTCTTCCTGGCACTGAGCCTGGTAGCCCTTGATGTGCTGCGCGTCCTGCGGGCGGTCGAGGTCATCCCCGAGGCCGCGACGATCCTGTGGGGCATGAGTGCCCTCAGCCTGATCAGCTCCCCGGTGGCCGTGGTGATCCTGGTACGGTGCATCCGCCGTGAGGCATGGCCGCAGTGGTGGGGAGTGGCCGTGGTGGCGGCCTGGGCTATCTCTTTCATTCCTGCCGGGCTGGCTGGCTTGGTCCTGAGCGTGACGCAGCAGGATGCGTTGTGGCCTGCGTATCTGGTCCTGAGCGAGTTCTGGCTTGCGCCGTGGCCGGGTGTGGTGTCCGCCGCCCTCG
>JAUNTT010000040.1 GCA_030538555.1 Micrococcus sp. | reverse complement strand
TAGTACGGTGCACGGATCTTGCCCATGCGCTTCAGGCGAATCTTGACAGCCACGTTTGTGGTTTCTCCTCAGTTCGAGTCTGTGCGCAGTGAGGCGTCCGGCCGTGGGGGTGGCGATGCGCTCGTCACTGCTGACGTGAACGGCGGCCAGGAGGATAGAGGGTCGTCCCGTGCCGCGGTTCAGTACCGTCCTAGTGTGCCAGACTTCGCGCGGGATCTCACGCCGACGCGTCGCACCGGCTGCCGTGGTGGCCTCCGCGTCAGCGGTCGCGCAGGAACTTCTCGAAGCCCGAGGGCAGGTTCAGGTCCTGCGGCGTGAAGCCGGGGCCGTCGGTGCCCTGCTGCCCGAACAGCGAGCCCGGCGCGGGAGCCGAGCGCTGCTGACGTTCCTCGAGCGCCTTGCGCTGGGCCGCGGCGCGGGCCGGATTTCCCGCCTTGACCTTGGCGTTCTTGCCGCCCTTGCCCTTCTTGCGGGCACCACCCTTGCCGGGTCCGGGCCCCATGCCGGGCATCCCGGGCATGCCCGGCATGCCGCCGCCGGCCATCTTCTTCATCATCTTCTGGGCCTGGCCGAAGCGCTCCAACAGGGCGTTGACCTCAGAGACCTGCACCCCGGAGCCCTTGGCGATGCGGGCCCGGCGGGAGCCATTGATGATCTTGGGCGCAGCCCGCTCGTGGGGGGTCATCGAGCGGATGACCGCCTCGACGCGGTCGATCGAGCGCTCATCGAACTGCTCGAGCTGCTGCCGCATGCCCTGGGCACCCGGCATCATCATGAGCATCTTCTTCATCGAGCCCATCTTCTTGAGCTGCTGCATCTGGCCCATGAAGTCGTCGAGGGTGAAGTCCTCCTGGTCCTGGAACTTGCGGGCCATCTTCTCGGCCTCGGCGCGGTCCCAGTTCTGCTCCGCCTGCTCGATCAGGGACATGACATCGCCCATGTCGAGGATGCGCGAAGCCATGCGATCCGGGTGGAAGACCTCGAAGTCCTTGAGACCCTCGCCCGTGGAGGCGAACATGATCGGCTTGCCGGTCACCTCGCGCACGGACAGGGCGGCACCGCCGCGGGCATCGCCGTCGAGCTTCGTCAGCACCACGCCGGTGAAGCCCACGCCCTCGTTGAAGGCCTGGGCGGTCGCGACGGCGTCCTGGCCGATCATGGCGTCGATGACGAAGAGGACCTCGTCCGGGTTCACGGCGGCGCGGATGTCCGCGGCCTGCTGCATGAGCTCCTGGTCCACACCGAGGCGGCCGGCGGTGTCGATGATGACGACGTCGTGGAACTTGGTGTTGGCCTCGGCCACACCGTCCAGAGCCACGCGCACGGGGTCACCGGTGGCAGCCTCGAACTCGCTGGAGACCCCCGGGTGCGGGGCGTAGACGGGCACGCCGGCGCGCTCACCGCCCACCTGGAGCTGCTTGACCGCATTGGGGCGCTGGAGGTCACAGGCCACGAGCAGCGGGGTATGACCCTGCGACTTGAGCAGATGCGCGAGCTTGCCGGCGAGGGTGGTCTTGCCCGCACCCTGCAGGCCCACGAGCATGAGCACGGTGGTGCCGGTCTTGGCGTGCTGGATGCGGCGGGTCTCGCCGCCGAGAATCTGCACGAGCTCGTCGTTGACGATCTTGACGACCTGCTGGCCCGGGTTCAGCGCCTGGGACACCTCTTCGCCCAGCGCCCGCTCCTTGACCCCAGCGATGAACTGGCGCACCACGGGCACGGCCACGTCGGCGTCGAGCAGGGCACGGCGGATCTCACGCGCGGTGGCGTCGATGTCCGCCTCGGTCAGTCGGCCCTTGCCCTTCAGATTGCGGAAGGTGCTGGCCAGACGATCAGACAGGGAGTTGAACACGAGCAGGAATGTCCTTAGCGATTCGGTGGTGCGCCGGTGGTCTCGCCGACCGGATCAGCGTCGCCGCGTCGTCTCGACGACGTCGAGGACCACGTGCGGGAACGCCACCCCAGCCTAGCAACCCGACGACGACGCGCAGGCGGAGTCCGCGATCAGCGCACTCCGCCTGCGCGTGACGGTGTTCTCAGCGCTGACCCGCCGGGGTCTCGCTGTCCTCGGCCAGCGGCGCCTGCGCCCAGTCGCCGGTGAAGGCGTAGGCCGACTCGGCGTGAGCGCTCTCATCGACGCCGCGCTCTTCCTCTTCCGCCGAGACCCTCAGACCCATCACGGGGGCCAGCACACCGGCGATCAGCGCGGTCATGGCCGCGGTGAACACGATGGCCACGATGACCGCCACGGTCTGCGCGAGCAGCAGGGCAGCGTCGCCTCCCATGAACAGTCCCGCGCGGCCGTCCTCGAGCGGCACGGCCAGCAGGCCGATCATCAGGGTGCCGACGACGCCGGCCACGAGGTGCACGCCCACCACATCGAGGGAGTCATCGAGTCCCAGGCGGAACTTCCACGTCACGGCCGCCGCCGCGGCGGCACCGGCCACCAGTCCGATGAGCAACGCTCCCAGGGGCGTGACGTAGGCGCAGGCCGGAGTGATCGCGACGAGGCCAGCCACAATGCCGGAGGCCGTGCCCATGGTGCTGGGCCGCTGGCCGCGCACCCGGTCCACGAGCAGCCAGCCGAGCATGCCGGCCGCCGGTGCTGCGAGGGTGTTGACCCAGATCAGGCCGGCGGTCTCGATGTCTTCGGCTGCACCGCCGTTGAAGCCGAACCAGCCGAACCACAGCACCGCGGCACCGAGCATGACGAGCGGCAGGTTGTGCGCGCGGTGGCTCGGATCCACGCCGAAGCCGGCACGGCGGCCCAGCATCACGGCCAGCACCAGGGCTGCGGTGCCCGCGGCGGTGTGCACCACGAGGCCCCCGGCAAAGTCAACAGCCTCGCCGACGAGCTGTCCGACCGCACCGTCGGCGGAGAGCAGGCCTCCACCCCAGACCATCAGGGCCAGCGGGCAGTACACGAGCGTGACCCAGATCGGCACAAAGACGCACCACGTGCTGAACTTCGCGCGGTCGGCCACGGCACCGGAGATCAGCGCGACCGTGATGATGGCGAAGGTGGCGGAGAAGCCCGCGGCCACGAGGCCGTCCGTGCCGAGCTCGGCCGTGAGCCCGACGTCGGCGAAGGGATTGCCCAGGATGCCGAACAGCCCCGGGCCCTCGCTCATGGAGTGGCCCCACAGGATCCACACCACGCCGATCAGTCCCATCGAGACGAACGACATCATCATCATGTTCAGGGCGGCCTTCGCGCGGGTCATGCCGCCGTAGAAGAACGCGAGGCCGGGGGTCATGAGCAGGACGAGTCCGGCGCAGATGAGCGTCCAGACAGCACCCGTGCTCAGCGGGGTCAGCTCTTCGGTCATGGGATCGAGGTCCTCTCGTGAGTGCGAGCGCACCGGCGATGCCGCGGTGCTGACCTCAGGCTGTCAGGAGAGGATTTCCGAGCTGGATCGATGATGTTTCGCCCGCGGTGCCATTCGATGACCGCAGCATCACCGGCGTGTTTCCGGCGTGCGTCGCGGCGCGCGTCGCCCTAGAAGAGGCCGTTGTTGTTGGCGCTGTGTTCCGGGATGACTTGGAGGACGTCCCAGTGTTCGACGATCCTGCCCTGATCGTCGAGACGGAAGATGTCGATGCCGGCGTAGTCGTCGCTGCCCGGCCACACCTGATGACAGTGCAGGACCACCAGGTCTCCCTCGGCCACCACACGGTGGAACGTGACGTGCTTGTCCGGAAACTCGGCGGCCATTCGCTCGAAGTAGTCGATGAACGCCTGCTTGCCGTCGGCCACATGCGGGTTGTGCTGGATGTAGGTGTCTCCCACGTAGCGTTCGATCGCCTCCGCAGGACGCGCCTGGTTGAACATCAGGTCGTAGAAGGCGGTCACGGTGTCCTTGTTGCGCTCCCGGCGCACTGACTCATTCATGGCAACTCCGAACGCGGCGGCGTTACTGACTATTCCGCTGAGACACGACGACGCCCCCACCGTCCGGTGGGGGCGTCGTCGTCGGTTCGTGGGCGGCAGGAAGCCTTGCGTCAGTCGGCCAGCAGGGCGTCCACGAAGCCCTCGGCGGTGAACGGCGCGAGATCGTCCGGACCCTCGCCCAGGCCGACGAGCTTCACCGGCACACCGAGCTGGTTCTGAATGGCGACGACGATGCCGCCCTTCGCGGTGCCGTCAAGCTTGGTCAGCACAATCCCGGTGATGTCCACGACTTCGGCGAAGACCTTGGCCTGGGTGAGCCCGTTCTGACCCGTGGTGGCATCGAGGACGAGCAGGACCTCGTCCACCTGGGCCTGCTTCTCGATGACGCGCTTGATCTTGCCGAGCTCGTCCATCAGGTTGGCCTTGTTCTGCAGGCGGCCTGCGGTGTCCACCAGCACGACGTCGGCCTCCTGAGCGATGCCCTCGGACACGGCTTCGAAGGCGACCGACGCCGGATCGGCGCCGTCCTTGTCCGAGCGCACGGTGTCCACGCCGACGCGGGCGCCCCACGTGGCCAGCTGCTCGGCTGCCGCGGCGCGGAAGGTGTCTGCCGCGCCCAGGACCACCTTGCGCTCCTCGGCGACGAGCACGCGGGCGAGCTTGCCCACGGTGGTGGTCTTGCCCACGCCGTTGACGCCGACGACCATCGTGATGGCCGGGCGGTCGCCCTTGCGCGAGGCCTCAATGCGGCGATCCATGCTGGGATCCACCATGGCCAGCAGCTCCTCACGCAACAGGGCGCGGACCTCGTCGGGGCTGCGGGTGCCCTCGACCGTCACGCGGGCCTTGAGGTTGTCGACGAGCTGCATGGTCGGCTCGGTGCCCAGATCGGCCATGAGGAGGGTCTCCTCGACCTCGTCCCAGACGTCGTCGTCGATCCGGTCCCGCGAGAGCAGGGCGAGCAGGCCCTTGCCGAAGACGTTGTTGGACTTCAGCAGGCGCGCGCGCAGCCGGGCCAGGCGGCTCGAGGCGGCCTCGGGGCGATCAAGCTCCTGGACCTCGGCCTCGTCGACGAGCACGGCGTCCTCGGTGAGGGCGGCGTCGTCGTCCACTGTCTCGACGGCAGCGGGCTCGTGGGCACGCTCCTCGTCCCGTTCGTCCTCCACTGCCACGGCCGAGGACCCGCCGGTGCGCGGCGGGTCATCCGCATCGCGGGTCTCGGCGTAGAGGCGCGGCGGCGTCTTCGCGGCACGATCGAGGAAGCCGACGAGGAAGAAACCGACGGCGAGGGCGACGAGGGCGGCGATGATGATCATGAAGTCCACGCCCTCCAGTCTGGCACAGAGCACCGTCTCAGCGTCGTGGGAGAATGCCGTCCATGCCCACCTCACGCGCCACCCGCCTGCCCCTGCCGCGTGAGATCAAGGTCATGGTGGCCGCGGCCTTCATCATCGCGATCGGCTTCGGGCTCATCGCCCCACTGCTGCCGCAGTACGCCAACTCCTTCAACGCCTCGGCCACGGCCGTGGCCGCCGTCGTCTCCGCCTTCGGCATCACGCGACTGCTCTTCGCACCGGCCTCGGGTCGCCTGACCAACCGGCTCGGCGAGACCCCCGTGTACATGGTGGGCGTGCTCATCGTCGCCGCCTCCATGTTCCTCACCGCCTTCGCGCAGAACTACACGCAGCTGCTGATCTTCCGCGGCCTGGGCGGTATCGGCTCCACGTTGTTCACCGTGTCCGCGATGGCCTTCTTGGTCCGCAAATCCCCGCCCAGCATTCGCGGCCGCGTCTCCGGCGCCTACGCCTCCGCGTTCCTCATCGGCAACATCGTGGGACCCATGCTCGGCTCCATGCTCGCCGTGTTCGGCTTCCGCATGGCGTTCATCATCTACGGCTGCGCGCTCGTGGTGGCCGCCGGCGTCGTCTTCGTCCTGCTGCGCGACACGCGCCTGGCCGACCGCGCGGTCCAGGACGCGCGCCCCAGCATGGACCTGCGCGAGGCGTACTCGCTGCCGGCCTATCGCGCCGCACTGGTGTCCTTCTTCTCCAACGGCTGGGCGACCTTCGGCGTGCGCAACTCGCTCATGCCGCTCTACGCGGCCACGGCCTTCACGTCAGCCACCGTCCTGGGATTCCAGATCGACGGGCCGCTGATGGCTGGCCTCTCCCTGTCCTTGTTCGCGGCCGGGAACGTGGCGGCCGTGACGTTCAGCTCTCGCTTGTCGGACAAGCACGGACGCAAGCCCCTGATCCTCATCGGCCTCTCCACGGCGGCCGTGATGACCGGACTGATCGGGTGGGCGCACACGCCGGTGCTGTTCCTGCTCGCGTGCCTGCTCGCCGGAACGGGCACCGGCATCCTCAACGCTCCGCAGCAGGCCGCGATCGCGGACATGGTGGGCCAAGAGCGCCGCGCCGGCTCCGTGATGTCCGCCGCGCAGATGTCCGCCGACCTTGGCGCCATCATCGGCCCACTCCTCGCCGGAGCGCTCGTGGACCTGTGGGACTGGGAGTGGGCGTTCCTCGCCACCGGTGCCGTCTTGGCGATCGGTGCGCTGGCGTGGCTGCGCGCCCCGGAGACGAATCTGCCGGTGGCCCCCGGCGGGCCGCGCACCGGCTCCCTGCCCGTGATCCGGCCGCAGGACGAGCCGCGCCGCTCCCCCGAGGAGAGCTAGGCGGCGGCCACGAGATCTGGGCACCGGCCACGAGCGCTCTGCTCCCGGGCAGCTCGACGACAGCGCGCCGGCCGACTCAGCCGTCCAGGCCGTCGTCGAAGGCCTCGAGGCGCTCCCCGACGCCGAGCAGCGCGGCGATGCCGGACACCGAGCGCAGGGCGGCGCGGCCATCGCCATAGGGGTTCACGGCCGCAGCCATCGCGGTGTAGGCGTCCTTGTCGACGAGCAGGCGGGCCACCTCGTCGTAGATGCGCTGCTCGTCCGTGCCGATCAGGCGCACGGTGCCCGCCTTGACGGCTTCGGGGCGTTCGGTATTCTCGCGCATCACGAGCACCGGCTTGCCCAGCGAGGGAGCCTCCTCCTGGACGCCGCCCGAGTCGGTGAGCACCACGCTGGCCTGGGACAGCAGGTGGGTGAACTCGCCGTAGGCCAGCGGCTCGGTCACAATGACGTTCTCCGCGCCCTCGAGCGCCGGGAGAATCGCCTCGCGCACCACGGGATTGCGGTGGGCCGGCAACACGAAGGAGACCTCGGGGAAATCGGCGGCCAGACGCGCCAGGGCACGGCCGACGCCGCGCATCGCATCGCCCTGGTTCTCCCGGCGGTGGGTGGTGACGAGCACGAAGCGCTCCCCCGCCTCGGCCAGGCGGCGCAGGCGCTCGTCCTCGAACGGCACCCGCTGCTCCACGACGTCCAACAGCGCGTCGATCACGGTGTTGCCCGTGACGTAGACGTCATCGGGGTTCACGGCCTCGCGCAGCAGATTGCCCGCGCTCACCGAGGTGGGTGCGAGGTGCAGTGCGGCGATCTGTGAGGTGATCTTGCGGTTCGCCTCCTCCGGGAACGGGGAGTGGATGTCAAAGCTCCGCAGCCCAGCCTCGGCGTGGACCACGGGAATGCCGCGATTGAAGGCGGCGACGGCCGCGGCGGTGGAGGTGGTGGTGTCGCCCTGGACGACGACGGCGTCCGGCTGCTCCTGCTCCAGGACGCGGTCCAGACCCTCGATGCAGCGGGCGAAGACCATGTTCAGGGTCTGGCGCGGCTGGATGATGTTCAGGTCGTGGTCCGGCTCGATGCCGAAGAGCTCGTTGACCTGGTCCAGCATCTCCCGGTGCTGTCCTGTCACCGTCACGACGCACTCGAAGCGGTCATCCTCCTGCAGAGCACGGATGATGGGGGCCACCTTGATCGCCTCCGGGCGGGTGCCGTAGACGGGCATGATCCTGGGCACTGCAACTCCTCTGTGGTCCAGACCTCGAGCAGGCGGGCCGCCGCGCGGCGACCCCCGGGGTCCGGCACAGTCTACTGACCCGGTCCTGTCGGCGTCGGTTGCTACAGTGGCCCTTCGCGGCAGGTCTCATCCGATCTGCCCTTCACCGCGCACGAGAAGAGGTCGTCCGACGATGGCGGAATCAGACGATCAGAGGTCACCGCAGAACACGACGGTGGTGGCCCTGGACGGCTCGGGGCTGCGTCGAGTGGGCGCCCGGCCCTCCCTGCCGGGCTACCTCGCCTCCCTCTGGAGGTATCGCTCGTTCATCCTTTTCGACTCTCGTTCGCGCATCGCCGGCGCCAACTCGGTCAACGCCCTCGGCCGCGTGTGGATGGTCCTCAACCCCATTCTGGATGGAGCCGCCTATTTCCTGGTCTTCGGCGTCCTGTTGGGCACCGGACGCGGCATCGAGAACTTCCTCGGCTACCTCATCATCGGCGTTTTCCTCTTCCGCTACACATCGGGCGCCGTGACCTCTGGATCGCGCTCGATCTCCGGCAATCTCTCGATCGTGCGCGCATTCCAGTTCCCGCGTGCGACACTCACGATCGCGACCAACCTGCGCGAACTTCTGTTGTTCGTCCCGACGCTGATCACCATGTTGATCCTGATCCTCGTGATCCCGCCCACCGAGGACATCACCTGGCGCTGGTTGCTGCTGATCCCGTTGCTGGCCCTGCAGACGCTGTTCAACACCGGCGCGTCACTGATCCTGGCCCGCTACGTCGCCCATTGGGCCGACCTGGGCAATCTCATCGCCTTCGGGACACGCATCTGGCTGTACCTTTCTGCGGTGTTCTTCAGCATTGATCGCTTCGAACATGTGCCGGCCCTCGTGACAGCCATGCACCTCAACCCGATGTACTGCGTCCTGGACATCGCCCGCCAATCGCTGCTGTACGCCAACGACGCCGACCCCCTGCGATGGATCGTCCTCGGAGCCTGGACACTCGTGCTCCTAGTCGTCGGCATCATCGTGTTCTGGAAGGCCGAAGAGACCTACGGGGAGGACCGATGAGCACCAGCACCACTGACCAGGTCGCGGCGACTCGCCCGTCCGTCGTCGTCGACAACGCCGCCATGACCTACCGTGTGCGGGCCGCCGACTCCTTGCGTGGCGGCGGTGGTCTTCGTGCTCGTCTCCGTGCGGCACGCGGCGTGCGCACCGCGGAAGTCCAGGCCCTACAGCCCTTGTCCTTCATGGTGGAGCGCGGCGAGTCCGTGGGCGTCATCGGGACGAATGGCTCCGGCAAGTCCACGTTGATGAAGCTCATCACGGGTCAAATGCACCCGACATCGGGGCACGTGTACGCCACGACCACCCCGGTCATGCTGGGTGTCAACGCCGCGTTGGTGCAGCAGGTCTCCGGCGAAGACAACATCCGCCTCGGCTGTCTGGCCATGGGCATGTCCACGGCCGAGGCGGCACGCAAACGCGACAGCGTTGTGGCACTGTCCGGTCTCGATGAACGCTCCTTGCAACTGCCGCTCAAGGCGTACTCGTCTGGCATGGCCTCGCGCCTTCAGTTCGCGATTGCGACATCGGTCGATCCCGACATTCTCGTCATCGACGAAGCGCTCAATACCGGGGATGCCCAGTTCCGCGAGCGCACGCGCCGCCGACTCGATGAACTGCGCCAGCAGGCTGGCTGCGTGTTTCTGGTCAGCCATTCCATGAGCACCATCAAGGAGATGTGTCAGCGCGTCATCTGGATCGAGCAGGGTGTCCTCACCATGGATGGCCGCGCCGAAGTCGTCACCCGCGGCTACAACCTCTACGTCCGCGCCATGTCGCACGGACGCGAAGACGAGGGCCGAGAGATCCTCGCGCGCAAGCAATCCGAGATTGTGCCGCAGCGCTTTGACTTTGTCGGCGGCCGCCCCGTCGGAACCACAGCGGGATGATGGGCGGCCGCCCGCGCCGATCGTTCGCCGCACTCCAGCGACGGGCGGGGCACGCCCGCCTGGTCGGTGCGCGCTCGGCGCACGCGGTCGTGAACCTCAGCCAGACCGCAGCTCGAGGCTTCCGGCGCTGGAGTCGAGCCGTTGAACTGTCGGAGACCGTCTGGCGCAGCGCCGATGTCGGCCCCCAGCTTCCCGGACCCGTGCCGTTGCCCGCCGCACAGTCCTTGCGGCGCGCACTCACCGGTGCAGCGGTGCCCTCGCTCGATGCCGCGCAGCCGTTGGGGCGCCGTGGCAGCGCCGACGACGCGGTCCTGCTGCTGCCCGTCGCCGCGTCGCTCGCTGAAGATGAACGCCCTGCGGGCGCGTGGAGCGTCACGGAGGCCGCGCACCTGTGCCTCCAGCGCGCCCAACGGCGCGCGACGTCCAGCGACGCCGATCCCGTGCATACGGTGCTCTTGGTTGACGAACACACGCGAGACGACCTTGTCGCGGCAGTGCGCGCCACGGGGCGACGCCGGCCCGGTGGCGTCCTGCTTGCCCCGCGAGCCAGCCTCACCACCAGCGCGGGCACGGCGCGAACACTGGCAGCACTCGGGCTGGTGGACGCCGTCCTCGTGCCTCATCCCGCCGCAGTTGACCCGCAGCTGACCTCCCTGGTTCACGCTGCGGGACGCGTGGTCATCGGCCCCGACCACGCCGGGGACAGCCCCGACACGCTCGCCGAGGCGGGACGGGCCGCTCGACTGAGCCACGTGGCTTCGACCCCCGGTGCGTGGACGAGGGTGGCACCGCGGGATGCCCCCGCAGCGATGAGCCCGAGTGGCAGCGCACGCGCACGGGTCATCCGAGAACCGCGGCGGGTGGTGGTCGCGGGCCACGACCTCAAGTTCGCGGGCTCGCTGATCGCGCACCTCAGTGCTGCCGGTCACGAGGTGCGCACCGATGTGTGGCAGGGTCACGCCCGCCACGATCTGGACCGCAGCCGTGAGCTGGCGTCCTGGGCCGACGTCGTCCACTGCGAATGGAGCCTGGGCAATCTTGCCTGGTACTCCCGCGAGCTCGAGGACCCGGGGCGCACCACGCGGTTGACCAGTCGCCTGCACCTGCAGGAGGCGGGGACACCCTTTCCCCGCAGGGTGCGCCACGCGAGCCTGGACGCCTGGATCTTCGTGGCCGACCACGTGCGCACCCAAGTGCTGCGCGACACAGGCTTTCCGCTGGACCGCACCGCGTGGATCCCCAATGCGGTTCGCGTGTCCGAGCGCAATCCCCCTCACGACGACGGCGATGAGCGGCGCTTCGTCATCGGGCTGGTGGGCGTGCTGCCCGAACGCAAGGGCCTCCACCGAGCCTTGGACCTGCTGAGCCTGCTGCGCCACGACGAACCCCGGTTCCACCTGCGTATTCGTGGACACCGCCCAGACGAGGTGACCTGGATGGCTCGGCGTCCCGACGCGGCCGGCTACTACGCCGCACAGCTGCGGCGCCTCCGCGAGGAGAAGACTCTGATCGGCGCGGTCACGTGGGACGAGCACGGGCCGAACATGGCGGACTGGTACTCGCGCGTCGGCGTCGCGCTCTCGGTCTCGGACTTTGAGTCCTTCCACTTCACGCTGCCCGATGGAGCGGTGCACGGCTGCGTCCCCGCTTCGCTCGCGTGGCCCGGAGCGGATCTGCTCTACCCGCGAGAGTGGCTCCATGCCGGCGTGCATGAGATGGCCGAGGATCTCGTCGAGCTCACGGCGGCTCCAGCCCCGTGGCGGGACCGCGCGGCGCGGGCCCACGACTACATCGCCGACACCTATGCTGAACAGATCGTCATTCCACGGCTCGCTGACTGCATCCTCGGAGCTCGCTCAGTCTGACCGTCGCACCAGAGAAGGACCGCCATGCCCCATGACTCCTCTGCCCCGCGCCGCCCGCGCATGGCCATGCTCGTCGGCAATCGCGTCGTCGGCGACTCGCGGGTGGAGAAGTCGGCTGTCTCGGCCGTGCGCGCCGGTTACGACGTCACCATCGTCGGCATCTCTCACCGTGAGGAGTTCAACCTCGGCCGCTACGGCACCATCCCCATCTGGCGGATCCCCTTGCGCCTCGACCGCCATGCCGCGTGGCGGCGCCTGCACGAGGTGGAAGACCTGGCCCAGGCACCGTGGGGCTCTGTGCTCGACGCGGAACCCGCCCTGGAACAACTGGGGTGGGATCAGGCTCATGCCAGCGGGGCCGGTCTCGCTCAGGCTGTGGCTCGAGGCGTCAGCCCACACCGGCTCACGGATGCGCTGCGGGGTCGCTTGTCCGCCGTAGCACGCGGCGTCGACACTCGGGTCGCCCGCCTGGCCCGTGCTCAGTCCGTGTCCCTGCCGAACGCGGCCGGTGCGCGAGGGCGGCGCGCGGTGAAGAACTTCGCATCCGGCCGCCCTGGCGGGTGGCGCGAGGTCTGGCCGTTGATCGCCGACTACGAGGCTGCCTTCCTCGGTGCCCTGATTGACCTGGACCCCGACATCATTCACGTCCATGATCGCCACCCCATGCCGGCTGCTGTCGCCTACGGTCGCTACCGGAAGGCCCAGGGCCTCGCTCGGGTCCCCTGGGTCTACGACGCCCACGAGTGGCTCCCGGGGCAGATGATGCCCGGGCCCGTGGACCAGCGGATCGCGTGGAAGGCGGCGGAGGCGGAACTCATTCACGACGCGGACGCCGTGCTCGCCGTGACGGACGAGCTCGCGCAGCGGATGCGGGCCTACCATCGACTGAACGAGGTGCCGAGCACGGTCTACAACGGCCCCTGGGCCGAGCACGTGGCTCTGGACCCGGCCGATCGCCGTGACCTCCGCACCGAGCTCGGCCTGGATGCCGACATCCCCGTCATGGTGTACGTCGGGCGCCTCGCCGCCGTGCGAGGGATCATGACCATGGTGGAGGCGCTGCCGCACCTCCCCGAGGTCCACGTCGCATTCGTCGGCTCCCCGGATCCCGCTCCGCGGGAGGCATTGCGCGAGCGCGCGGAGGAGTTGGGCGTCGGTGCACGGGTTCACATCACCGACTACGTTCCCTCCGCCTCCGTGACGTGGTACATCTCGACAGCGACCCTGGGTGCGAGCCCCCTGTTGCCCACGCCGGCCCACGAGAGTGCGGTACCGACCAAGCTGCGGGAGTACCTGCTGGCTGGGCTGCCCCTTGTCGTCTCGGATCTGCGAGAGCAGGCTCGCTTCGTGCAGGGCCAGTCGCTGGGGGCCGTCCACGCGCCCGACGACGCCGAAGACCTCGCTCGGGCCGTCCGCTCCGTGCTCGATCAACTGCCCGACTATCGCCGCCGCCTGGCAGATCCCGCCGTGATCGACCGCCACCGGTGGGAGGGATCAGAACGCGCACTGCACGAGGTCTGGCATTCGCTGGCCCCTCGGACGGCCACCCCCCTCGAGGCGGACATCGCACCCGACCATCACCGCGATCGCCGTGGCGATGGCCTGCTGATGGTCGGCAATGACGCGGACGCCAGGGCGCTGGCCGATGCATGGCCCAGCGCGGCTGGAGATGTGCGGCGGCGTGAGGGCTACGCGGTCCCCGAACAGCGCCGGGGCCTCGTCCAGGGCAATGCCGATGAGGCGTGGAACATGCTGCGCGCGTGGGTCGACGAGGACCGACACTGCGAGACCGTCCTGAGCACGGCGCAGGAGCGTCTCTACGGGCGAGCCGAGGCCAGCCTGGAACACGAGATGCACTCCCTCATGGCCCGAGGACATCGGACTGCCGTGTACGCAGGCCACCGACACTTGGGCACGATGGACCAGCGCCTGCTGGCCGTGCCGAACCATCCGTGGGCCGAGCTGGATGAGGGCGAGAGAGGACGCATCGACCGGCAGATCCGCCGTCAGGCCCGGGCAGCGACCCAAGCCGCGCACGCGGGCGTTCCGGTGTTCACCCACCGCTGGCTGGAATCCCTCCTCGTGCCACACACCGTGTGGCTCCCTCCGCTGGCCCCCACTCACCCGGGCGACGAGGCGCAACGCCGAGATGAGGTCACGACGGCGCTGCTGGTCCCTGGGGACCGTACCCGCCGTGAGGCCGAGGAACTGGCGGCGGTGCGCACGCTGCTCGAGAGGTCAGGAATCACGCTGATCGAGCCGTCCGCGCGCGCGTACCGGCAGCGGCCCTCGTCGTTCACCGCTGACGTGGTGCTCACGCCCCTGCAGACCGGCGACCTCCACCCCGCCGTGGTGCCGGCGATGTCGCACGGCAGCCTCGTCGTGACGGGCCCGCTGACACCATCTGCTCGAGTCGCGTCACCGGAGCTACCGGTCCTGACGGTGCGCGTCGACGAACTCACCGCCGCGGTGGAGACACTGCTGGCTTCTGGGTCGGATGCCCTCGCCGAGCAGTCTGAGGCCGCCGTGCAGCACGCACGCGACGCCCATTCCGGCCCCGCGCTGGCCCGACGGATCTGGGAGGTGACCGAGGGCTACCTGGCGGCGTCTGAGTGAGGCGTCAGCCGTTGGAGGTGCCAGCTGCCCGGGCGCGGTCGATGCGCGACTCCCAGGTGTGCTCGACTTGCGCGCGGCGTGTGCCGGACGGCGGTGAGTCAACGAGAGTCATCAGCCCCGCACGGACGGCTTCGGCTGTCCGTGGCACCGCACGGCCGAGGTCGTTGTCCGTCACGACGTCAGCGATGGCCATGTCATCGAAGCAGAGCAGAGGATAGCCACGTTCCACCAGACTCATCGTCTTGTAGGGGAAGCTGAACGCGGCGTAGTCGCCGCCGAGCAGGATCGCGCCGATGACGGTCTCGGTGGTGGGCACGTACCATTCCAGCGCAACGGTAGAGATCCGCAGGCCCTCGCGGTCAGCCAGTCCGTGAGCGCGCAGCTGTTCCTCCAACTGCTCGCGTTCCGCGGCGCGGACGACGAAGTCCAGCCGCGTCTCCGCGGGCAGCTGCGCCACCGCTTCCAGATACGTGCTCAGACCGTAGATGGCGTTCACACCCCCGGCGTAGAGCAGGGTCACCCCGCTCTGGCGGCTGCCCTCGCGCGCGTCCGGGACGACATTGGCGGGCGCCACCGCGGGAGGCAAGGACAGCCAGTCGTAGCCGGAACGGCCGTGACGCTGCAGCAGGGCGGTGAAACCCGCACCCGCTTCGTCGGAGGGAGCGGCGAGGTGGTCGGCAGCGGCGGCCATGGTGTCCAGTTCAGCCAGGCCGCGACGCTGGATGTCCTGCCGCGCGTCGTGATCGTCAAGGTACCCGTCGATGTCATCGAGCCAGTGCAGGTCGCGAACGAACCACACGGTGGTGCCTCCTGCGGCGCCGAACTGTTCCATGACCTGTGCCAGTTCGTCGCGCACCCGCTCCACAGGGATGGGCGAGGTGGAGTTCTCGCCGTAGAAGAGGCCCGCCGGCCGACCTGCGTTCAGGGCCGTGCGCAGTGCTCGGACGCGGCGGTCAAAGACACCGGGCACGGAGGACAGCCGCAGGGCTGGTCCTGCGGCGCTCATGGCGTCGTGCATGTTCCTGACGCGTTGTGGGCGTGCTCCATCCGTCCGGTCTTCCAACGGCGAGGTGGAGAAGAACACGTCGACCGGCCCGTCCTGCTTCAGGAAGGCGAGGTCCTCCGCGTGACGATCCGCGCGCTCCGCGAGGTCCGTGCGATAGGCCTCGAACAGGTCCGCCTCCCCCTCGATACCGGGTTGATGCCCGTTCCCGGCCGAATCCAGTGACTCGCCCGTGAGTGATGCGGCCAGTTCCGACACCAGCCGGACACCCCGGCCGCGTCGTACCTGAGGGTGCGCCTGCGCCCAGTCGGCCATCCCGATGGTCTCCTCGACTACAAGACGGTCAGCGAAGCCGGTGGCGCACAGCAACTGTCCCACGGGGCCGTGATCGCGGGAGGCCCCCACCATGACGACGTGGGTCGCTCCGTCCAGGCGGGCACGTGCCACGGCATCGAATCCGCGCCCAGCGGCGAGATCTCTGGCGCGGTAGAGGGCGGACGCCGACAGCGACCTTAGGGTGGCTCCAGGAACTCCAGCCACGGCCGACCCCAGGGCGGCGCACTGCTGGGACAGCCGCTCCTCGTCCACGCGTTCCGGATGCAGGACCACCACATGGGCCGGCCCCGGATCACGGGACAACGGGGCAATGCTGGCAGCGTCGACAGGAACGCGCAGGTGACGCCGGTGGGCACTCCGCGAATTCTTCGATGCGGCCTTGTCGAACTCCCACTCGTCATCGAAGTAGAGGCGGTCCACGGCCGTGGTGAGATCGGAGAAATCCTCGGTCTGCATGGTCCGCGCGGCGGAAAAGTCCAGGTCACCGCGGAAGAGCAAGGGAACGAAGGGTTCCTCGAGATAGCGAGCTGCGAAGCCCCCTGCCGCCAGGCCCGAGGTGATCACCAGGTCGTAGCGACGCAGTTCCACGGCACGGCGCACCACACGGGCCACCTGTGTGCGCGCACTGCGCAGCGGCCACTGGGTCGCCCAACGGTAGAAGCTCGGGCCGCGGCCACGGCCGCGCCACGCGAGCCACCGCAGGCCCGCCACATCCAGCACGTCGTACTCGTGGCCGGCACGACGCGCTGCGGACAAGAGGTGTCCCTCAGCGGGTCCCGCCCCGCCGGTCAGCATCAAGATCTTCATGCGTCGTCCTCCTGGGTGGTACGGCGTGCCGACAGCCCCATCACGGCCATCTCACGGTGCACGGTGTGCTCCGGCGCCGTCGTGGACTCCACCCGTGCTCGCCCCGCGCGGGACAGTCGAGCGAAGAGCTCGGGGTCGTCGAAGACACGGACCATGCCGGCCGCCATGGCGCGGACGTCCTCCGCTGGCGCCAGGACGCAGCAGCTCTCGTCCACGAATTCGGGCACCGCGCACGCGGCATTGGTGACCGCCACCAGGCCGGAGGCCATGGCTTCGTCCCGGGACACGCCCTGAGAATCCCACCGGGTGGGCACGAGGAACAGACCGTACTCGCGGTGCAACTGTGCAATCTCGGTCTGCGACGCGAAGCGGCGTTCGATCGTCACGTTCGCGTCGTCGGCGAAGGCCTCTTCGAACAGGGAGAAGTGCTTGCCGTCACCAATGATGCGGACCTCCAGTCGATCCCACCACGGGGTGTCGCGCAGGGCCCGCAGGGCAGCCACGGCCAGGTCCGGCGCGTAGTTGAGGTTGGCGGCCGAGCGCACCCACAGGATCTTGAAGCGCTGTTGCGGATCCTTCTCGTGGAATCGGAACAGATCGGTGTCGATGACGTTGTGCACCACGCCTGAGCGTTGACCAGGGAAGATCAACTCGAGGTCGTCCTGCGCACCGCGGCGCCACCACCGAGACACAAAGAGGAAGCGCTCGGGACCGTTCGGGTGCGCGAGGACCTCGCGCCAGAAGCGTTGACGAATCAGCGAGTCCTTGATGCCGTTGGAGAGCGGTTCCGGGGATCGGTAGTTGCGAATCGTGCGCACCCAGCGGCGCGACTCGAAGCCGTGCATGAAACTGAAGAGCCGATGACCCTCCAGGTCGTCGGCGACCTGGTCCCAGATCTCCTTCGAGAGGAAGTGGGTGGACACGGAGGCGTAGTCCTGGGTCTGGAGCAAGTGGCGGGCCTCAGCGCCTCGGCCGCGCAGCACGGGCACCCCGTCATAGACATCGTTGCCCGGGTCAGCATCTCGCTGCACCACAGCGACGTGGACGCGCACGCCGGCCGCCAGGTAGTACTTGACGCGGCGGTGCACAAAACCGTTGCCGTACTCGGCTCCGACCTTGGGGTACTCGTTGATGAGCACGAGGTGCAGCGGCCCCTCCGCATCTGTTCCCCCCACGGCATCCAGGTAATCGCGGACGCGCTGGGCAGCACAGACCTCGTCCTCGGCATCGGTGTCCAACGCGAGCGTCTGCGGCAAGGGTGTCGCGAAGAGCTCTCGTTTGAGGTAGGCCAGTTCCAACTGCAGATACGTGGCGATCTCTTCATCCGAGTACGTGTCGCCGCCGTCCCTCAGATGCAGGTAACCGCCGTAGCCACCCACCTTGGCCCGACGGCGTCGCGGTGTGGCCGCGGGACTGCGCGCAGCACGGCGTGCGGCAGCGCGGACCCGGCCCACCGTGGCAGACTCCGTCGGCAGAGCGTCCACAGCGGAACGAGCAAGTCGCTGGGCAGGTTCCGGTAACGCCTGCGCCGTCTTCACGGCAGCGCTGAGGACCGACCGTGCTCGGCGCTTCCACCGCTGGCTCATGACAGGTGGACTCGTTCGCCGGTCTGTGCCGAGGAGATCATCGCTTCGGCCACCCGCAACGTGTCCAACCCCTCAGCCATCGAGACATGATCCGAACGCACACCCAGGATCGCGTCCCGGAACGCCTCATGCTCGGTCCGCAACGGCTCGGGCTTCGAGATCGCCAACCGTGTCACGTCCCCCTCAGACACACCCCGGAACGCGGAGACCGCGTCCCACTGCGTCGAGACCGACCCATTGGCCTGGAACGTGAGATCCGCGGCGACCGTGTCCGCGACAAACGCACCCAACTCACCCGTCACCGTGGTCTGACGGATCTTCACCGGAGACAACCAATTCACCACATGATTCGTCACCACACCCCCGCGCAGACGACCCACCGCGACCACCATGTCCTCATGCTCACGACCCGAAGCCGTCACCGTCTCCGCGCCCACCCGCTCGAACGGGGAATCAGCCAGCCACGCCGTGAGATCAATATCATGCGTCGCCAAATCCTTCACGACCCCCACATCCGCGATCCGCGCCGGGAAACCCCCCTGGCGCAACGTCGAAATCTGCAACACCCGCCCGATCTCACCCGCCTGGATCCTACGACGCATCTCCTGCAACGCCGGATTGAACCGCTCGATATGCCCCACCGCACCGACCAGACCCGCCTCATCAAAAGCCTGAACCAGCCGGGCCCCGGCCTGCGTGGAATGCGCGATCGGCTTCTCGACCATCACATGCACACCCGCACCAGCCAGCTTCAACC
>JAUNTT010000039.1 GCA_030538555.1 Micrococcus sp. | reverse complement strand
TCCGGCCAGGCCACATCACCAAGCCGTCCGGCCAGGCTCCATGGTCGCGTCGAACAGCCACGTCGCACAGCAGGGCCCCAGCCCCAACAGGCGTAGAATTGAGCCGCCGGAGCGACGATGCTCCGGCGGGCAGACACGACGTCTCCCACCGCGCACCAGACACCACGCGCAGAGGTCGAGACGCCGAGAACGCCCCACGCCCTTGAAGCACAGGAGCCGCCCGTGGCCGATGACCAGAACACTCCCCGCTCGGATGCCGGGCAGGACGCCGCCCCCACCGCTGAGAGCGTCCTGGCCGGAGATCACCAGCTCGAGAACGGCGAGGAGAATCAGCCCTTCTCCGTGACCCGCGACTACACCGCCGAGGTGGACGCGCTGGGCGAGCTCGAGGCCAAGCTGGCCGGCAACAAGCGCCTCTCCCCGCCGAACAAGGACGCCTGGAAAGAGGGCTACCCCTACGACCAGAAGCTGACCCGCCGCGTCTACGAGCGCCGCAAGCGGGAGCTGCAAATCGAGCTGCTTAAGATGCAGCTCTGGGTCAAGGAGACCGGCCAGAAGGTCCTGCTGATTTTCGAAGGCCGCGATGCCGCCGGCAAGGGTGGCGCCATCAAGCGCTTCAATGAGCACCTCAACCCGCGTGGTGCCCGCACCGTTGCGCTCGAGAAGCCCACCGACGCCGAGGCCTCGCAGTGGTACTTCCAGCGCTACATCCAGCACCTGCCCTCCGGCGGGGAGATCGTGATGTTCGACCGCTCCTGGTACAACCGTGCCGGCGTGGAGCGCGTGATGGGCTACTGCTCCCCGCAGCAGTACCTCGAGTTCATGCGCGAGACCCCGGAGCTCGAGCGCATGCTGGTAAACTCCGGCATCCACGTGATCAAGTTCTGGTTCTCCGTGTCCCGCAGTGAGCAGCTCAACCGCTTCGCCTCGCGCGAGACCGATCCGGTGCGCCGCTGGAAGCTCTCGCCCACCGACCTCGCCTCGCTGGACAAGTGGGATGACTACACGCGTGCCAAGGAGGCCATGTTCTTCTACACGCACACTGCGGACGCCCCGTGGACCGTGGTGAAGTCCAATGACAAGAAGCGCGCGCGCCTCGAGGCCATGCGTCATGTCCTGCACACCCTGCCCTACCCGAACAAGGACCGGAAGATCGTCCACGCGGCGGACCCGCTGATCTGCGGTGCTGCCACGGACCTCTACGAGCTCGACGAGTCCACCGGCCAGGGCTCCTTCCCGCGCATTCGCTGATCCGCTTGCCGTTCCCGACGCCGGTCCGGTCCGGCGTCGGGAACGCCTCAGGTCCCAGCGCGAGCGGGTACCAGAACGCCCCCGTCATGGTGATCACGACGGGGGCGTTGGTGTCTGTGCGGGAGGAGTCGCTCCCGCCTCCGGAGTCCCGCTGCGCTCAGCGCAGGTAGTCGGCGGTGATCTCGGAGTCGTCGAAGAGGTTGTCGGCGCCGAAGTTCTCGGTCACGCGCACCTGCCCGGTCTCGAGTGACACGCGGATGTCCTCGCGCAGCACGGGCAGCTTCGCGTAGAAGGCGTCGCCGCAGCAGCTGGTGCGGACCAGGTCGCGGTGGCCGATCACGCGGGCCGGCGGCAGGTGGTACTGCTGGCAGATGTAGGCGCACAGGTGCACGAGGCCCTGGTACATGGACTGCGGGGGAGGGTTGAGCATGTAGAAGCCCTGGCACTCGATGCCCAGCGCGTAGGCGTTGAAGCCCAGGGCGTGGACGCCGAGAATGAAGGACTCGCCACCCTCGAGGGCGTACTTCGAGCCGTGGCGGGCCTCGAGCGCGTAGCCGCCGCGTGTCATGGTGAAGTGGTGGCCGGAGTCGCCCCACCCCTGGTTCTCGTGCGCGTTCTGCAGGCGCACGCCCATGTCGAGCGCGGCGGTGCGGGATCCGTCGGTGACATTGGGGGTGGTGGTGTGATGGATGATCAGATACGAGGGCCGCTCGTTGAGCGTCTGCAGGTACTGCGCGGGACGGCGGGCACCCCACTCGGCGGTGCCGATGATCTCCGGGGCCGCGATGCGCGGGGCGCCGGACTCCTCGCCCTGCCCGGGCTGCTCGTCCTCGGGGGTGGCCTCCGGGGCGTCGTCGTCGGAGGTGCAGGCGGCGAGGACACCGGCCATCGCGAGTCCCGTGCCGGCCAGCATGCTGCGCCGGGCCAGGCCGGTGCTCGCGGGCGCCGCGGTCAGGGGCGCGGCCGCGTCGTCGGCGGTGTCGGCCGCGTGACGGGCGGGCTCGGGGTGCTCGGCCATGAAGTGATCCTTACGTGACTGCCATGCCGGACGCCTGCGGTGCGCATTGCATCACGTCAACCGTCATGCCTGCGGCGCCCGGATTCGACGTCCGTGTCCAGCCGCCCATGCTACCGGGTGAACCTGTTGGGGACCGTAGACTGGCCCCATCATGAGTAGATTGTTCGGAACCGACGGCGTCCGCGGCTTGGCCAACGGGACGCTCACCGTAGAGATGTCCGTGCGCCTGTCCCAGGCCGCCGCCCCCGTGCTCGGGAAAGAGGCGATCGCCGAGGGCCGCCGCCCCACCGCCGTCGTGGCCCGAGATCCGCGCATCAGTGGCGAGTTCATCAACGCCGCCGTGCTCGCCGGTCTCGCGTCCTCGGGCGTGGACGTGTGGGACGCCGGGATGCTCCCGACGCCGGCCGCCGCCTATCTCGTGGCGGACCTGAAGGCCGACTTCGGTGTGATGATCTCCGCCTCCCACAACCCGGCCCCGGACAACGGCATCAAGTTCCTGGCGCGCGGTGGGCAGAAGCTCACCGATGAGCAGGAGGACGCGATCGAACGTCGCCTCCACGAGGATGACCCGCTGCGTCCGACCGGCGCCGAGGTGGGGCGCGTGCGTCGCTTCTCCGACGCCGAGGATCGCTACGTCCTGCACCTGATCCAGTCCATGCCGAATCGCCTGGAGGGCATGACCGTGGTGCTGGACTGCGCGCACGGTGCGGCCTCGGGCTGCTCCCCGGACGCGTTCAAGGGCGCCGGAGCGAACGTCATCGTGATTGGTGCGGACCCGGACGGCAACAACATCAATGACGGCTACGGCTCCACGCACCTGGAGAACCTGCAGGCCGCCGTGGTCGAGCACGGCGCGGATCTCGGCATCGCCCACGACGGCGACGCGGACCGCTGCCTGGCCGTGGATGAGAACGGCAAGGTCGTCGACGGCGACCAGATCATGGCCATGATGGCGCTCGCGCTCAAGGAACGCGGCGAACTCAAGGACGACACCCTCGTGGTCACCGTGATGTCGAATCTCGGCCTCAAGATGGCGATGCAGGAGGCCGGCGTCCGCCTCGTGGAGACCAAGGTCGGCGACCGCTACGTGCTCGCCGGCATGAAGCACGGCTCCTACTCGTTGGGCGGCGAGCAGTCCGGTCACGTGATCTTCTCTGACTACGCCACCACCGGCGACGGCGTCCTCACCGGTCTGCACATCGCCGCGCGCGTGAAGGCCACGGGCACCCCGCTCTCCGAGCTGGCCACCGTCATGCGCCACATGCCCCAGGTGCTGATCAACGTCAAGGACGTCGACAAGTCTCGCGTGGGCGAGGACCCCGAGGTGCAGGCCGCCGTCTCGGCTGCCGAGTCCCGCCTGGGCACCTCCGGCCGTGTGCTGCTGCGAGCCTCGGGCACCGAGCAGCTGGTGCGCGTCATGGTGGAGGCCCCGGATCAGGAGACCGCTCAGCGCGAGGCTCAGGATCTCGCGGACATCGTGAAGCGCGAGCTCGCGCTGCAGTCCTGAGGCCGGGCGTGATCGGAGCTGCGGCAGGAGTGCGGCAGCGGTGGGTCGACGGAAGCAGAGCACTGTGAGTCACGCCGTGGGACCGGATGGCCGTCCGCGGGATGGTGTGGAGCACGACGACGTCCCCGCTTCCCCGCCCCGTCGCTGGCGGCTGCTGCTGATCTTGGGGGCCGTGTCTGCGGTGTTCGTGGTCGTGGCCTGGTTCGCGATCGATCTGGGCGGCTGCGTCAACGAGATCGAACGCTGGGCGCCCTGCCTGGACCGCGCCGGCGACCGGATCCAGCCCCCGCCGGAGTAGGGGGCTGAGGCTGGTTCTCGCCGCGCTCCGGGGTGACCAGTGTCCCTGACTCGCGCTCCGGGGTGACCAGTGTCCCGCATTCTGCGAAATGAGGGACATTGCCCACCCGGGAGCAAGACGAAGGCCCCGGCTGATCCGTGAGGATCGGCCGGGGCCTTGACGTACGGGGGACTGGGGTCAGAGCTTCGGCGTGGTGCCGCGCTGCGTGGCGAGGAGGTCGCGGATCTCGGTGAGCAGAGCCACGTCCTCGGCCACCTCCTCGGCATCCGGGTCGATGCCCAGGCGGCGGTTGCGAGCCTCGATCATCTTGTTCATCGGCACGACGATGACGAAGTAGATGGCGGCGGCCACGAGCAGGAAGTTGACGACCCGGGTCAGCAGCACGCCGAACTGCACGGCGTTGCCGTTGATCATGACAACAGCGAAGTTGTCGAAGTCGGGGAACCCGATGAGGCCCGAGATGAGCGGCATGAGCACGTTCTCGACGAGGGCGTTGACGACCCCGGCGAAGGCGGTGCCGATGACGACGGCGACGGCAAGGTCAACGACGTTGCCCTTCATGATGAATTCTTTGAAACCCTGAAGCATGGCACCAATGTAACGCGTGACTCTCACTTGTGCGAGCCTGTTTCGCGCAACACGCCGAAATTTCCTGTCTAGCAGACATGACGTTCGTCACGCACGTCCGTGACGACGTCATGTCATCTTCGCCATGCCGGATTTCCGCCTGCCCGCCAACGCTCGACCCCTTCAATGCTCGACCCGTCAACGCCCAACCGGTCAGCACTTGTCGCATCGGCGGTCAGCGGTAGTCGGGCGCGGCCGGCAGTCCCCAGGCGGTCTCCAGCACGCCGCCGGCGGCCTTCACCTGCGCCGCGTGCCCGGTGCCGAGGTAGCGCACGTGCCAGGGCTCGTAGGTGTAGCCGGTCACGCCGGTCGCACCCTGGGGGTAGCGGATGATGAAGCCGTAGTCGCCGGCGTTCTGGGCCAGCCACACGCCGGCGGCGGTCTCGCCGAAGCAGCCGCGCAGATCGCAGCCCGGCGTGGCGGCGTCGCCGAGGTCGGCGGCCAGCCCGGTCTGGTGCTCGGAGTAGCCCGGCCGCGCCGACACCGTGTCCGCGTGGGCCTGCCCGTACTGGTTGACCCAGTGCTGATACGCGGACCGCTGGTGCTCCACGCTGCGGAACCCGCTGACCACGGTGAGCCGGTGGCCCTCCGCCGCCGCGGCCGCCCGCAGCTGCTCCAGGGCGCTCGCTGCCTGGGTGCGCAGCAGGATGTCCGTGCCGGACACCGCCCGCAGGTCGGCCGGCCGGTAGGACTGCGGGGACAGTGGGCGGGTCTTGTTGACCACCACCTGCAGCGAGGACGGCGTCGTGATGTCGACGCCGGGCGGACCCGGCGCCGGGGCCGACGTCGTCGGGTCGGTTGACGGGGCGGGTGCTGCGGACGTGGGCTCCGCCACGTGTGACGACGACGGCGCCGCCGCAGTCGGCGTGTTTGCTGCGGTCGGCGCGGCTGCGGCAGGCGGTGCCTGCGCGGTGTCGCCAGCGCTCGCGCCCTCGCTCGGCTTGGCCGTAACAACCGTCGGCGACGACTCGGCGGCCGTGGGGGATGATTCGGCGTCGGTCGCCTCCGCCCCGCTGCCCGTCGCCGTCGCGGCACCCGGTGACCCGGCGTCGTCGGGCCCGCCGCCGTCCCGGCCGAGGAACTGACTCAGGAGCAGGCCGCCCACCGTCGCGATCGCGGCGGCAATGAGCGCGAAGATCACCAGCGAGCGAACTCGAGACCGGGACATGCTGGCCTCCCTCTCCTGCGGCGTGTGGGCGCCGAATCCGTGGGTCCGTCCGGCGGCTCCCCGTCAGACTTTGCGCAGCAGCACGCGGCTGACTTCGTGCTGCGCGTTCTTGGTGAGCACCAGTTTCGCCCTGCCGCGGGTCGGCTGTACATTCTGCGCCAGGTTGGGACCATTGATTGTGTCCCAAATGTGTTCTGCGGTGGCCTGAGCCTCGTCGTCGGAGAGGGTGGCGTAGCGGTGGAAGTAGCTGCGCGGATCCGCGAACGCCCCGGAGCGCAGGCCCATGAACCGGTCGATGTACCACTGGCGCACCCAGTCGCCGCGGGCATCCACGTACACGGAGTAGTCGAAGAAGTCGGAGACGCTGAGACCCGTGGTGCCATCGGCCCGCACGCGCGGCGGGGCGAGCACATTCAGGCCCTCCACAATCAGCACGTCGGGCCGGCGCACCACTTGCTCCTCGCCGGGCACGATGTCATAGGTGACGTGCGAGTAGACCGGTGCCCGGACCTCGCTCGCCCCGGACTTCACTTCGGCCATGAAGCGCAGCAGCGCGCGGCGGTCGTAGGACTCGGGGAAGCCCTTGCGGTGCATGATGTCCCGGTCCTTGAGCACCGCATTGGGGTAGAGGAAGCCGTCGGTGGTGATCAGCTCCACGCGCGGGGTGTTGGGCCAGCGGCGCAGCATCTCCTGCAGCACGCGCGCGGTGGTGGACTTGCCCACGGCCACGGAGCCAGCCACCCCGATGACGAACGGGGTGCGCAGCGTGCGCTCGCCGAGGAACTCGTTGGTGGCGCGGCGCAGACTGCCCGCGGCCTCCACATTGATGGACAGCAGTCGAGATAGCGGCAGGTAGACCTCGGCCACCTCGGTCAAGGAGAGCGCGTCGCCGATGCCGCGGAGGCGCTCCACATCGCCCTGGTCGAAGGGCTGCGCCATGGCCGAGGCCATGCGGGCCCACGTCTCGCGCTCGAGCTCCACGAACGGGGAGCCGTGGTGCTCGCTCCCGCGTTGACCGGGGCGCTCGCCGGGACGTGCCGCGGCGGCGTCGTTCGCATTGGTTGTCACCTGGCCATTATGGGGGCCACGGCGCGCGGCCCAGTGCGTGACGATTACAGTGACGTGCATGCGCGTGCTTGTGACCGGTGGTGCCGGCTTCCTCGGATCCCATGCCGTCTCCGTGCTGCTCGACGGCGGCCATGACGTCCTCGTGGTGGACGATCTGCGCGCCTCGGATGAGACGGTCCTGCCGCGCGTCGGACAGATCTGCGGGGTGGACTACCCCTCGCCGCGACTGGACCTGGTGCGGGCCGACGTCGTCCGCCCCGAGGGCTACGCGGCCGCGGCCCACCGCTTCGCCCCGGATGCGGTGATGCACTTCGCGGGGCTGAAGTCGCCCACCGAGTCGCTGACCGAGCCGGTGGACTACTACACGGTCAACGTGGCGGGCACCGCGGCCGCCGCGCAGGTCGCCGCCGACGCCGGCGCCACCGCCTTCCTCTTCTCCTCCTCCGCCACCGTCTATGGGGACGAGGCCCCCGTGCCGGTGGCCGAGGACGCGGCGACGGCGCCGGTCAATCCCTACGGCCGCTCTAAGCTCATGGCCGAACAGGTCCTCACGGATGTCAACGCCGCCCGCCCCGAGCTCGGCATCGCGATGCTGCGCTACTTCAACCCCGTCGGCGCGCACCCCTCCGGCCACCTCGGCGAGGACCCGGTGGGCACGCCGGCCAATCTCATGCCCTTCGTGGCGCGCGTGGCCACGGGCCAGTACGAGCGCCTGCGCATCTTCGGCACCGATTACCCCACCCGCGACGGCTCCGCGATCCGCGACTTCATCCACGTCATGGACTTAGCCGAGGCGCACGTGGCCACGCTGGCCTGGATGGTGGATCAGGGCGCGGCAAGCGTGGGCGTGCGCACCTGGAACATCGGCCGCGGCACGGGGGTGACCGTGCTGGAGATGGTCCGCGCGTTCGAGTCCGTGACGGGCCGGGAGATCCCCTACGACGTCGTCGCTCGCCGCCCGGGGGACATCGCCGAGTCCTGTGCCGCGGTGGAGGCGATCGCCCAGACCGTGGGGTGGCGGGCGAGCCGGGATGTGCAGGCCATGGTCGCGGATCTGTGGCGCTGGCAGACCGGCTCCGCGCGGCGCTGAGGGGGCCTGCGCTGATGGTGCGTTGCCGCGGATAGCCGCGCAGCTGACACTGAGCTGACCTCCGACAATCAGTGCGGGAGTGCGCAGTGACCACGCGGTAGGCTGTGAGCCATGTGTGGAATCGTCGGATACATCGGTCAGCCCTCCGCCCATGAGCATTCCGCTCTGGACGTCCTCATGGAGGGCCTGCGTCGCCTCGAATACCGCGGTTATGACTCGGCCGGTGTGGCCGTCATCGCCGACGGCACGCTGTACCACCGCAAGAAGGCCGGGAAGCTGGCCAATCTGGCCGGCGAGCTGGACGCGGAGCCGATCCCGGCCGGCGTCGTGGGCATCGGCCACACCCGCTGGGCCACGCACGGCGGTCCCACGGACCTGAACGCGCACCCGCATCTGGCGGATGAGGGCCGGCTGGCGATGATCCACAACGGCATCATCGAGAACTACGCCGAGCTCAAGGAGGAGCTGCTGGGCCACGGCGTCGAGTTCCTCTCCCAGACGGACACCGAGGTGGCCGCCGCGCTGCTCGGCCACATCTACCGCCACGAGGGCAACCAGGACCTGACCGCGTCCATGCAGCTGGCCTCGCAGCGCCTCGAGGGCGCCTTCACGCTGCTGGCCGTGCACGTGGACTCCCCGGACCGCGTGGTGGCCTCGCGCCGCAACTCCCCGCTGGTGGTGGGCATCGGCGAGGGCGAGAACTTCCTCGGCTCGGACGTCTCCGGCTTCATCGACTTCACCAAGCGCGCCATCGAGCTCGAGCAGGACCAGGTGGTGACCATCACCGCGGACTCCATCGAGATCACCGACTTCGCCGGCAACCCCGCCCAGGGCAAGGAGTTCACCGTCGACTGGGACGCCTCCGCGGCGGAGAAGGGCGGCTTCGACACCTTCATGGAGAAGGAGATCCACGATCAGCCGCAGGCTGTCGCGGACACCCTGCTGGGCCGCACCGACGCTCAGGGCCGCCTCGTCCTCGACGAGCTGCGCATCGAGCCCGAGGAGCTGCAGGCCGTCAACAAGATCATCGTCCTGGCGTGCGGCACCTCCGCCTACGCCGGCATGGTCGCCAAGTACGCGATCGAGCACTGGTGCCGGATCCCCGTGGAGGTGGAGCTCTCCCACGAGTTCCGCTACCGCGACCCGATCATCGATCCCACCACCCTGGTGGTGTCCATCTCCCAGTCCGGCGAGACCATGGACACCCTCATGGCGGTGCGCTACGCCAAGGAGCAGGGCGCCCGCACGGTGGCGATCTGCAACACCAACGGCTCCACCATCCCGCGCGAGTCCGACGCCGTGCTCTACACGCACGCCGGCCCGGAGATCGCGGTGGCCTCCACCAAGGCGTTCCTGGCACAGATCACGGCCGCCTACCTGCTGGGCCTGTACCTGGCGCAGCTGAACAAGAAGCTGTTCTCCGGTCAGATCAAGGACATCCTCGCAGACCTCGCGGACATCCCGGAGAAGATCAAGGACATCCTGGACCGTGCGGACGAGGTCAAGGAGCTGGCCCGCTCCATGAAGGACGAATCCTCCGTGCTGTTCCTGGGCCGTAATGTCGGCTTCCCGGTGGCCATGGAGGGTGCGCTCAAGCTCAAGGAGCTCGCCTACATCCACGCCGAGGGCTTCGCCGCCGGCGAGCTCAAGCACGGTCCCATCGCCCTGATCGACGAGGGCCAGCCGGTCTTCGTGGTCATGCCCTCCCCGCTGGACCGCCACTCGCTGCACGCCAAGGTGGTGTCCAACATTCAGGAGGTCCGTGCCCGCGGCGCCCGCACCATGGTGGTGGCCGAGCGCGGCGACACGGCCGTGCGCGATCACGCCGAGCACGTCTTCGAGGTCCCCGAGACCCAGCCGATGCTCATGCCGCTACTGACCACCGTGCCGCTGCAGATCTTCGCGCTCGAGCTGGCCTCGGCCAAGGGCTACGACGTGGACCAGCCGCGCAACCTCGCCAAGTCCGTCACCGTCGAGTGACCACGCGCTGATTCCGTCGGCACCGAAACGAAACGGCCAGCTCCTTGAAGGAGCTGGCCGTTTCGTGGGGGTGCTGTGCGGGAACGACGCCGGTCAGTCGCCGACCGTGGTGACGGTCGCGGGAAGGTGCTGGCCCAGCCCCACGGTCTCCACGCCGGCCGCGTTCCACGCCTCGCGGTCCAGCACATTGCGCGCGTCGATCATCGACGCCGTCCGCATCAGCTCGCGCACCCGCGCCGGGTCCAGGTCCCGGAACTCCTGCCACTCGGTGAGAAGAATGGCGAGGTCGGCGTCGCGGAGAGCGGTCTCCACGTCCTCGACGTACTCGAGCCGCGGGAAGCGTCCGGCGGCATTGGCGTTGGCCTGCGGGTCGTAGACCACCGTGTCCGCGCCGGAGGCGTGCAGGCGCGCGGCGACGTCGAGGGCGGGGGAGTCGCGGACGTCATCGGAATCGGGTTTGAAGGCGACGCCGAGGATCGCGATCCGCTTGCCCATCAGCAGTGCGGTGCGCGTGGTCATGGCCGCCGCGCGCTCGCCGCCGTCCCTCTCCGTGCCCGAGACCGCCTGCGCGGCCAGCTGCTGCGCGGCGAGGTCCACCACGCGGTCGCGGCGGCGCAGGTTGATCCGGTCCATCTCATTGAGGAATTGAAACGTGGAGGCCAGGCCGAGCTCGGCAGCCCTAGCGCGCAGGGCGCGGATGTCCTTGGGCAGGCAGCCGCCGCCGAAGCCCACGCCGGCGTTGAGGAAGCGGCGGCCGATGCGCGGATCCAGGCCGATGGCGTCGGCGAGGGTGGCGATGTCGCCGCCCACGGTCTCGGTGACCTCGGAGAAGGCGTTGATGAAGGAGATCTTGGTGGCCAGGAAGGCATTGGCGGCCACCTTGACCAGCTCGGCGGTCTCGAAGTCGGTGCAGATATAGGGGGTGTCCCTGCCCAGGGCCTCCGCGTACACCGCGCGCAGGGTGGCATCGGCCTGCTCGGAGTCCACCCCCACCACCAGGCGGTCCGGGCGCAGGGTGTCCTGCACCGCGAAGCCCTCGCGCAGGAACTCGGGGTTCCAAGCCAGCTCCACCTCGCCCTCGAGCCCGGACTCGACGCGCAGCTCGGCCAGCAGTCCGGCCAGCCGGCGGGCGGTGCCCACAGGCACGGTGGACTTGCCCACAATCAGCGCGTCCCGGGTGATGACCTGAGCCAGCGAGGTCACGGCGGCGTCCACGTAGCGCAGATCCGCCGCCGCGGATCCGGGCTGCTGCGGGGTGCCGACGCCGATGAAGTGCACATCGGCCCAGTCGCCGATCTCGGCGTAGTCGGTGGTGAAGCGCAACCGCCCGGTGGCCACATGGCGGCGGATCAGCTCCGGCAGCCCGGGCTCGTGGAAGGGCACCTCGCCGCGGGAGAGCCGCTCGATCTTGGCCGGATCCACGTCCACGCCGATCACCTCGAATCCCAGTTCGGCCATGCACGCGGCGTGCGTGGCTCCCAGATAACCGGTTCCGATGACCGACATGCGCATGTGAGCAACGTCCTTAAGCAGGTGGGCGGGATCAACCCTGACCCTATGAACGTCGCATGATCACCTGGCGGCGTCGTGAACACGCCGGGCACCGGGCATGTCGGCCACGTGAACGCACGGCCCGGCCCGCCCAGTTCTGCGGTCCGTCCACATCGGCTCGCTACGATGGTCACTGCCGTGCCGGGGTGTCCCGGGACGGTCCGGCAGACCCCGAAAGGCATGCGAGACCGTGAGTGACACCTGTGGGCCAGGCCGGCCCTACCCCCTCGGCGCCACCGTGGACGAGACCGGAACCAACTTTGCGATCGCCGTCGGGCGTCAGGCCGAACGCGTTGAGCTGTGCCTGATCGGTGAGGACGGCAGCCAGCGGTGCGTCGAGGTGGAGAACCGCCATGACACCACCTGGCATGTCCACGTTCCCGACGTCGGCCCGGGCCAGCGCTACGGCTACCGCATCCACGGTCCGTGGGCGCCGCAGCAGGGGTTGTGGTTCAACCCGCACAAGCTGCTCATCGACCCCTATGCCCTGGCCCTGACGGGTGAGAACGCGTGGGGTCAGGCCCAGCACGCCTACGTCTTCGGCGACGAGGACACGATGGACACCACGGACAACCTGGGTTCCACCATGCTCTCCGTGGTGGTGGCCGAGGACTTCGACTGGGGTGACGACGAAGCCCCGCGCCGCGAGCTGTCTGACACGGTCATCTACGAGGCGCACCTGAAGGGTATGACCCAGCGTCACCCCCAGATCCCAGAGCACTTGCGCGGCACCTATGCCGGCATGGCCCACCCCGCGATGATTGAGCACTTCCAGCGCCTGGGGGTAACCGCCGTCGAGCTGCTGCCCATCCACCAGTTCGTCAATGACTCGGTGCTGCAGGACAAGGGCCTGAACAACTACTGGGGCTACAACACGCTGGGCTACTTCGCCCCGCACGCCGCCTACGCCTCCACCGAGGAGGTGGGCGGGCAGGTGCGCGAGTTCAAGGAGATGGTCAAGGCCTATCACGCGGCCGGCCTCGAGGTGATCCTCGATGTGGTCTACAACCACACCGCCGAGGGCAATGATCTGGGCCCCCTGCTGTCCTTCCGTGGCCTGGACAATGCCGGCTACTACCACCTGGTGGAGGGCGATGAGCGCCACTACATGGACTACACGGGCACCGGAAACTCGGTGGACCTGTCCAGCTCCAAGGCCCTGCAGCTCGTGATGGACTCCCTGCGCTACTGGGTGACCGAGATGCACGTGGACGGCTTCCGCTTCGATCTGGCCACCACGCTGACCCGCACCGAGGGTGAGCAGGGCCCGGACATGCTCTCCACGTTCTTCGACGTCGTCCGCCAGGATCCGGTGATGCGCACCGTGAAGCTGATCGCGGAGCCGTGGGACATCGGCTGGGGCGGCTATCAGGTGGGCAAGTTCCCGGGCATCTGGTCCGAGTGGAACGGCATGTACCGAGACACGGTGCGCGATTTCTGGCGCGGCGAGCCCGGCACGCTCAGCGAGTTCGCCACCCGCATCACCGGCTCGGCGGACCTGTATGAGGGCGATGGCCGCACCCCGGGTGCCTCCGTCAACTTCATCACCGCCCATGACGGCTTCACGCTCAAGGACCTGGTCTCCTACAACGAGAAGCACAACCACGCCAACGGCGAGGACAACAACGACGGCGACTCCCACAACCGCTCCTGGAACAGCGGCGAGGAGGGCCCCACCGAGGACCCGGAGATCCAGGCCCTGCGCGCCCGCCAGCAGCGCAACTTCCTGGCCACGCTGATGGTCAGCCAGGGTGTGCCGATGATCAGCCACGGCGATGAACTCGGCCGCACCCAGGGCGGCAACAACAACGTGTACTGCCAGGACAACGAGATCGCGTGGGTGGACTGGGCGAACGCGGATCAGGACCTCATCGACTTCACGGCCGACGTGATCCGGCTGCGTGCGGAGCACACGGTGTTCCGGCGCCGTAAGCACTTCGACGGCCGCCCGGCCGCCCGCGACGTGGAGGCCCCGCTGCCGGACATCGTGTGGCTCGAGCCGGATGCCACCGCGAAGACCGAGGATGACTGGGACCACGAGGCCCGCTCGATCGGCTTCTACCTCAACGGCCATGCCCCGGCCTCGGACGACCCCCAGACGCAGGGCACGCGCGACTTCTACGTGCTGATGAACGCGTGGTGGGAGCCGGTGCCCTACACCCTGCCCGGCCCGTTCTTCCCGGGAGAATGGGAGGTCATGGTGGACACGTCCGCGACGCTGTCTGGGGAGCCGGGCGAGGCGGCGTCGGGTGAATCAGGCCAGCGCCGGCATGTACACGCCGGGGAGGTCCTCGAGGTGCCCGCCCGCTCCACCGTGATCCTGCGGCAGGTCTGAGTAAGCACCCATGGCGGAACTGGATCTCAACGACGTGCGGCGGCACGCGCATGCGGCCACACCGCCCGGCCGGGACATCGGCCCGGACCTGGCGGCCAGCCGCGCCCGGGCCCGGCGTCGTCCCCGGTGGCGGGGTCCGTTGCGCCGCTTCCCTCGGTTCTTCGCGGTGGCCACCGCACTGATCGGCGTGCTGCTGGTAGCGGTGCTCGCGATCAGCGTCTGGGGATTCCGGCTGACCACCAATCCGCAGCCCAACAATCCCGACCGCGTGGACGCCCTCCTGGTGCTCTACAGCAGCCCGGCCGTGTACTGGGCAGCCCTGGATCTGGTGGAGCAGGGGGTGACGGACACGGTGTTCGTCTCCGCCTACATGGGCCCGGATGACCATGAGCAGTTCTGCGGCGAGGAGGCCAAGGCCAACCCTGCGTTGCAGGATGTGCAGATCGAATGCTTCTGGCCGGATCCGATCACCACGCAGGGCGAGGCCCTGTATGCCAGTCAGCGGATGGAGGAGCTGGGGCTGCGCTCGCTGGGCGTGGTCACCTTCCCCGAGCATCTCGAGCGCGCCCGGCTGGTCACGGAGCGGTGCTGGACTGGGCCGGGGCGCACCGTGTCCATGTACGACTTCGATCCCGGCTACTCCACGAGGCGGCACATCGAGCAGGTGATCTACGGGTCGGTGGCGTTCGTGCCGGTGGCCGTGGTGCAGTCTTGCGACGGGCAGCTGCCGGAGTGGATCCGCTGGAGCATCGAGCAGGGCAAGGAGTTCCGCTGGCAGGCCGAGCGCTGGGTGCGCGAGCGGCTAGGGTGAGCCCATGATCGTGGGCATCGGCGTGGACGTGGTGGATCTGCAGCGCTTCGCGGCACAGCTGGAGCGCACCCCGGCCCTGCGGGAGCGCCTCTTCACGCCCCAGGAGCGCGATCTGCCCCTGCACTCGCTCGCGGCCCGCTTCGCCGCGAAGGAGGCCATCGCCAAGGCGCTGGGAGCCCCGGCGGGCATGATGTGGCAGGACTGCTGGATCCCGCGCCCCGATCACGGCGATGCCCGCCCGCAGGTCTGCATGACCGGCACCGTGCAGCAGCGCTCCGATGAGCTCGGAATCACCCACTGGCACCTCACCCTCAGCCATGACGGCCCCGTGGCCGTGGCCTACGCGCTGGCCGAGGCGCGGCCCCATCCGGCGGGGTCGCCGTGACACCGCGTGTGACGCCCGACGACGTCGTCCGGCCTGCCGACGACGCGCAACTGTTGGCCACCCACGCGTGGACGGCGGCTCAGCTGCGCGCCGCGGAGGAGCGCCTCATGGCCGGGGACGCCACGGAGGCCTCGCTGATGCGCACGGCCGCCGCCGGTGTGGCCCAGGCGGCTCGGGAGGACCTGCGCGAGTCCGCGCTGGTGCTGCCCCACAGCCGGGTCACCGGGCTGATTGGGCCCGGGAAGAATGGCGGAGACGTCCTGCTGGCGCTCGCCGAGCTCGTCCTGGAGGTGGCACAGGTGCGTGCCGTGCCTCTGCGTCGCGATGCCCGCGGGCGGCCTGATGTCCACAGCGAAGCACGAGCGGCGTTCGAGGCGGCCGGCGGCCACTGGGCGGACACCATTCCCGCCAACACCGATCTGGTGATCGACGGGCTCCTGGGCACCGGGGCACCCTCGAGCCGCAGCGCGCAGGAGGCAGTGGCCGAGTCGACGACGTCGCCGGATCCCTCGGGACTGCCCGCCCACCTCGGGGCCATCCCGGATACGGCCCGCGTGCTTGCCTGCGATCTGCCCTCGGGGCTGGACCCGGACACAGGCGCCCGGCGGGACTTCGTGGTGCCCGCCGATGTCACCGTGCCCCTGGGGGCGCTGTCCCCGGGATTACTCGACGGCCCCGATGTGGGCGCCGTCGGGCGGTTGTTGCCCGTCGTGGACATCGGTGCTGGCGCCGCACTGGACCGACGACAGGCCGCCGTGCGCTGCGCGGATGAGGGCTTCGTGGGTGGCGTGTGGACCCCGCCGCAACGGGAGGATCACAAGTACCGCCGCGGCGTGGTCGCCGTGGTCGCGGGATCGAACGACTATCCCGGTGCGGGCGTCCTCGCGGTCGCCGGAGCCCTGGCCGGCGGTGCTGGCCTCGTGAATCTGCGCGCCCCGGGGCCGGTGCGACGTCTCGTGCAGGGCGCCCACCCGGAGGCGCTCGCCGGCCGGGCCGAACTGCCGGCGGACCGGGTGCATGCTTGGGTGGTCGGTCCCGGTCTGGGCGCCGCGAACTCGGCACGGCGCCGCCTGGAGCAGGCCGTGGCGATGGCGAGCGAGACCGCGGGCCCGCGGGCCGCGGTGGTGGACGCCTCCGCGGTGGATCTCATCACCGCGGAGCACTTGGAGTCGCTGGTGGACAGCGGCGCGCATGTGGTCCTCACCCCGCATGCGGGGGAGTGGGCGCGGTTGCAGAAGCGTCTGCCGGCTACGCAGACCGAGGGTGATGCAGCAGCTGACGCAGCGGCAATGACTGAGATGCCGCGACGGCTGCTCGAGGTGCTGACCTGGGCGAGAACACATCGCGTGAGCGTGCTGCTGAAGGGGCCCCGCACGTGGGTGGCGGACGGGCGCGACGCCGCCGCGGTCCCCGTGCTGGTGACATCCGGCACCGCAGACCTGGCCGTCGGTGGCACCGGTGATGTGCTGGCGGGGCTGATCGGTGCGGGCCTGGCCCGTCACGCGGCGCTGAGCGCGGACGGGGAGGACGCGCCCGCCGGGGTGGCCGACGTCGTCGCTGCAGCCGCGTGGCTCCATGGTGAGGCGGGGCGCGATGTCGCAGCGCGTGCGGTGCTGCGTGCCTCGCATCTGACCGATGCCGTCTCCGCACGCGTGGCCGCGATCTGGCAGGCTGGGCAGGCGCCCGAGCCCAGCCGGACATCACGCCGCGCGGCAGGGCTGGCGCCGCAGCAACCGCTGGCAGACAGGAGAGACTCCGCATGACCGATGGGTACCGCTCGAGCGAAGAGCGCTGCGCGGTCGTGGATCTGTCCGCCGTGGCCGCCAATGTCGCCGCGCTGACGCAACGCGTGACGCGCGAGGACGGCTCGCGACCGCTACTCACTGCCGTGGTGAAGGCGGATGCGTACGGCCACGGTGCCGTGCCGGTGGCGCGTGCCGCGCTGGCCGCCGGCGCTGACCGGCTGGGTGTGGCTCATGTCAGCGAGGCGCTGGCCCTGCGTGAGGCCGGCGTCGCGGGCGAGATCATGGCCTGGCTGCACACCCCTGCCACGGACTTCACGGCCGCCCTCGATGCGCAGATCATTCTCGGAGTCTCCGGCTGGGACCTCGACGCGGTGATCGACGCTGCTGCACAGCGCGGGATGAGCGAACCGGCGCGGATCCACCTCAAGATCGACACGGGACTGGGGCGCAACGGTTGCTCTGAGGCTGAGTGGACCGGGCTGGTGGAGCGGGCGCGCGCCGCCGAGGCCGCGGGGCACATCACCGTGGAGGGCGTCTTCTCGCATTTTGCCGTGGCCGATGAGCGGGACCGCGCCGAGGAAACCACCGAGCAGCTGCGCCGCTTCGAGGCGGCGGTGGATGCCGCCGTCGAGACCATGGGGCACCCCGTGATCCGGCACGTGGCCAACACGCCCGCCACGCTGAGTCGCCCGGATACCCACCTGGACATGGTCCGCGTGGGCCTGGGTCTCTACGGGCTCTCTCCATTCGAGGGCGTGCCGGCCGCTGAGCTGGGGCTCTCGCCGGTCATGAGCTTGCGCACTCAGCTCGCTGCCGTGAAGTCCGTCCCGGCAGGGCAGGGAGTTTCCTACGGGTACCGGTATCGCACCGAGCAGGCCACCCGGTTGGGACTCGTTCCGGTCGGTTATGGCGAAGGCGTCCCGCGGCTGGCAGATGGTGCCCCGGTTTGGGTCGCGGGTCAGCAGCATCGCGTGGCCGGGCGCATTGCCATGGATCAGTTCGTGGTCGATCTCGGTCCGGACGTCGTTGCGGAAGTGGGCGACGAGGTCGAACTCTTCGGCTCCCGCAGCGGCATTCCGGCCGACGCCTGGGCTGACGCCGCCGGAACCATCAACTACGAACTGGTGACCCGCATCGGGTCGCGGCTGCCACGTGTCTACCGCGAGTCACCCGGGACCCCGTCGTTCCAGCGGACGTGGACCACGCAGACACCCGAGGAGACGCAGACTCTCGCCGAACGCCTTGCCGAACTGACCCGCGCCGGGGACGTGCTGGTGCTCACGGGAGACTTGGGCGCGGGCAAGACAACGTTCACCCAGGGGCTGGGTCACGGGCTGGGCATGCGAGAGGGCATCATCTCCCCGACCTTTGTCCTCGCGAGGGTCCACCCCAGCGCCACCGGCGGACCGGATCTCGTGCACGTAGACGCCTACCGTCTCAACAGTGCCGCCGAGCTGACGGACATGGACCTGGACACCTCGGTGGCCTCGTCTGTCACGGTGGTCGAGTGGGGCCGCGGGATAGCCGAGATGCTGGCCGGGTACCCGGATGTGCCGGAGGCGTCCTGGCTGGACATCGAGCTGCGCCGCGCCACGGGCGCCGATGCCAGTGGCGAGGCAGGCGAGATCATCACCGACTTCTCGGAGGAGGAAGACGCCGCCGAGCAGCGCACGCTCACGATCACGGCGTATGGTCCGCGGTGGGCGGACGGAGGCCTGTCGGATCTGAATCTCTAGGGCGCACCGCGTGAGACCTTCTCCACAGCGGGCTCCAGGCGGACGATGTCCCAAGTCGTCGCTGAGCTTTCGGAGGGTCCTATGAGTTTTCCCATGCGGCAGTGCACGATTCTGTCCGTTTCCGCAAAACTGTCACATCCTGATCAGTCGTCGGGTTCCATGAACGCCGATTCGAGTGCCGCACGCGCGTGCATGTTCCAACCGCGCCGCGAGCGCCCATAGATCGCCGTCCCGCCCGATGCAGACTAACCTGGGAGGGAACGCCGTCCCCGCACTGTCCGTCTGTGTGGGTCAGCCATCTGGAAGGAATGCGGAACTCTCATGAAGATTGCGGTCGTCGCGT
>JAUNTT010000196.1 GCA_030538555.1 Micrococcus sp. | reverse complement strand
CCACGTAAGTGAGTGCCCAAGCCGGCTCGCCGGGAGCGGCGTCCGGCACGGGTGTCACGAACAGATTCCCCGGGTGCGGATCGGCATGGAACAACGAGTCGACGAAGATCTGCTGCAGGTAGGACTCCACCAGCACCGTCGCGACCTCGCCCCGCGAAATGCCGGCCGCCTCGATGGCCGCGGGATCTGACAGCTTGATCGCTGTCACGTCCTGCAGGGTGAGGACGCGGCGGGTCGACAACTCCCACACGATCTCCGGAATGCGGATGCGCGGATCGTCGGCGAAGTTCTCCGCGAACTCCGCCGCGTTGGCCGCCTCGGCGATGTAGTCGACCTCGGCAAGCGACGTCGCCGCGAACTCCTCGACCAGTCGCGGCACGTTCGCCCGCGACGCCACCGGCTTGTAGCGCGCCAGCCACCCGCCGACGCGCCGCAGCGCAGCCAGGTCGGTCTCGATGATCTGTTGGATGTGCGGCCGCTGCACCTTCACCACCACGTCCGCGAAACCCACGTCCGCGGCGTCCGCCTCGTGCAGTCGCGCCCGGTGCACCTGCCCGAGGGACGCCGCCGCCAAGGGCTGCTCGTCGAACCACGCATACGCCTCACCCAAGCCCAGCGGCAGCTCAGCCTCCGCCACCTCGCGCAGCGCGCTGAAGGGCACCGGCGGCACCTCGTCCTGCAAGCCGGACAGCTCGGCGGTGATCTCCGGTGGCACGACATCCATCCGCGCGGACATGAACTGGCCGAGCTTGATCATGAGCCCGCCCATGCTGATCGCCAGCTGGCGAAAGCGCACTGCCGAACGCAGGTTGCGCCGCGCTCGCGTCCGGTTGGCAAGACCGCGCAGGCCGACGCGGCGCAGCACGACCTCCCACCAGATGAACCCAGCCGTCTCGCGGGCAAAGAACCAGACGATGCGCCGGTAGCGGGCTCGCAGATCGGGAGCGTTCATCAATCCTGAGCGAGGATGCCGTAGAGCTTGCGCCGCGCCTCGTCGAGCACCTCGACCGCCGCGGCGCGCTGCGCCTCGGTGCCGGCCGTCCCCACCTGGAACACGCTCTGCGCCAGCTTGGCGGCCGACTGCTCGAAGGCCGTCTTTTCCTTCAACGAGGACGCCGCCTCCTGCCACGGGCTTGCCTCGCCCTCGAGGTTGGCGGCCGCCGCCGAACCCTCCTCGGTCAGCCGGTACACCTTCTTGCCACCGGTCTGCTCGGCGTCGATGAGCCCCTCGTCCGCGAGCATCTGCAAGGTGGGGTAGACCGAGCCGGCCGACGGCGTCCAGACACCGCCGCTGCGCTCACCCAACTCGCGGATGATCTGGTAGCCGTGCATGGGCTCCTCGGCGAGCAGGAGCAGGATCGCGGTGCGGACGTCGCCGCGCCGGGCACGCGGGCCCGGGCCGTGGTGGCCGTGCGGGCGCATGCCGAGGTCGAAGAACTGCTGGAACATCCGGGCGGCGGGGCCGCGATGGGCATGGTGCATGACTTCCTCCTGAAGCGACATATCGGGAGCGGTCGCAATGTCACGGTACTCTGCCCGTACAAGACTGTGCCCCACAAGCGAGCCAGCACAACGGGAGGCGGCATGGCCGAGGGCCACACGATCCACAACCTCGCGGGACGCCTGGACCGGGCCCTCGCGGGGGAGGTGCCGCGCGTCCAATCGCCGGCCGGCACGCAGGACGCCATCTCCGAGGCCCTCGACGGACGCCGCGTGCTCCCGGCCGACCCGCACGGCAAGCACCTGTTCCTGCCGTTCGAGGGCGAGGAATTCCTCCACGTGCACCTCGGGATGTTCGGGCGCTTCAGCGTGCGGTTGCATCGCCGCACGATCAAGCCCACCGGCCCACCGCTCGACCTGCCGATCAAGGGCACGCTGCACCTGCGGCTGGTCACCGATCTGCACACGTGTGAGCTCAAGGCGCCCATGATCTGCGAGCTGTTGGACGCCGAGGGTGCGGCCGCCGCCCACGCCAAGTTGGGCGCGGATCCGCTGCGTTCCGACGCCCGCCCGCTCGAGGCGTATGCCGCGCTCAGGGCGTCCCAGCAGCCGATCGCGCACCTACTCATGGAGCAGTCGATCATCGGGGGCATCGGCAACGTCTACCGCGCCGAGGTCCTGCACCGGCTTCAGCTCGACCCGTTCAAGCCGGGCGCCGCCCTGACCGAGGAGCAGTTCCAGGCGATCTGGTCCGACCTGCTCTACCTCTTCCCCTTCGGCGCGGCGTCCGGGCGGATCCTCACCCGCGAAGACGACCTCGATCGCTGGCGCGCCCAGGTCGCGAGCGGTTCGGCCGGACGCCCCACGCCTCACTACGCCGTGTACCAGCGCGCGGGTCGCGCGTGCCCGCGCTGCGGAGAGATCGTTCAGGCCCAGCAGCTGCTCGGACGCCGCCTGTTCTGGTGCCTGGGCTGCCAGACCCGCTGACTTACGCCCGAAACGCCGGCCCGCGCCCCAGCCGGATCGGACGCCCGCCAACGGCGTCCGTCGACGACGATGTACA
>JAUNTT010000195.1 GCA_030538555.1 Micrococcus sp. | reverse complement strand
GGGCACCGCGCAGGGCGGCGGCCTTCATCTTCTTGGGGGTGCGCTGCGAGTAGTCGCGCGGCGTCGGGCCGTGGACGATGCCACCGCCGGTCATCTGCGGGGCGCGAATGGAGCCCTGGCGCGCACGGCCGGTGCCCTTCTGCTTGAAGGGCTTGCGGCCGGCGCCGGACACCTCGCCACGGGCCTTCACCTTGTGCGTGCCCTGACGGGCGGCAGCAAGCTGGGCCACGACGACCTGGTGCATCAGCGGGACGTTGGACTGCACGTCGAAGATCTCGGCGGGCAGGTCGACCTTGACGGTCTTGACAGTGTTCGCCATGGGTCTCAGGCTCCCTTCGCGGCGCTGCGCACGAGCACGACCTGGCCCTTGGGGCCGGGGACTGCGCCCTTGATCAGCAGCAGGTTGTTGTCCACGTCGATGCCGTGGAGCGTGAGGTTCTGGGTGGTCTGACGGTTCGCGCCCATCCGACCGGCCATGCGCATGCCCTTGAAGACGCGACCCGGGGTGGCGGCGCCACCGATCGAGCCGGGCTTGCGGTGGTTCTTGTGGGCACCGTGCGAGGCGCCCACACCGGCGAAGCCGTGACGCTTCATGACGCCGGCGAAGCCCTTGCCCTTGGTGGTGCCCACGACGTCGACCTTCTGGCCGGCCTCGAAGACCTCCACGGTGACGTCCTGGCCGAGGGTGTACTCGGCGGCGTCGGCGGTGCGCAGCTCCACGAGGTGGCGACGCGGGGTCACGCCAGCCTTCTCGAAGTGGCCGGTCAGCGGCTTGGTGACGCGACGCGGGTCGATCTGGCCGTAGGCGATCTGCACGGCGGTGTAGCCGTCGGTCTCCTCGTTGCGCAGCTGGGTGACCACGTTCGGGTCGGCCTGGACCACGGTGACGGGCACGAGCTTGCCGTCCTCGTTCCAGACCTGAGTCATGCCGAGCTTCGTGCCCAGCAGGCCCTTCACATTACGGGTGTTGGTCATAGTCTCTCAGCACCTCCCTCTCAGAGCTTGATCTCGATGTTGACGTCGGCGGGCAGGTCCAGTCGCATGAGCGAGTCCACGGCCTTCGGCGTCGGGTCGATGATGTCGATGAGCCGCTTGTGGGTGCGCATCTCGAAATGCTCGCGGCTGTCCTTGTACTTGTGGGGAGAACGGATAACGCAGTACACGTTCTTCTCGGTCGGCAGCGGCACGGGGCCGACCACCGTTGCGCCTGCGCGCGTGACCGTGTCAACGATCTTGCGGGCCGAGACGTCGATGACCTCGTGGTCGTACGACTTCAGCCGGATGCGGATCTTCTGTCCCGCCATGGCGTCACGCCTCTCTTACGTAGAGTTGCTGGTCCTGTCCCTGTGTGCAGGGTTTCCCCTGCTTCTTGTCCATCGCCCCCGCGCAGTGAATCCGGAAGAGTCCGGGTTCCTCGCCACGCTGGGCTCCGATCCACGCACTCGGGCGTGTCGCACTCCTGGAGGGCACGCGCTCAAGCCATCGGCAGATCGTGGGATGTGTGCATCTGGGCCGCATCGTTCCGCGCGAGACACACGCGGACGATGCTCACGGCACTTGAGCAACTTATCCAGTATGACAGAGATCGGCCCTCACCGCCACATGGGGGTGAGGGCCGATGCTGTGATGTGCGCCGCTCGAGGGAGGGGTTCTGTTCAGGCGCTCAGCGCTCGAGCTCGGTTGAGGGCCTCGAGAAAACCGTGCCGTGGGCTTGGGAGAATCAGCTCACCGACTCAGGCGGATCAGCCCTTGGTCTCAGGAGAACCAGCTCAGCGAATCAGGAAAACCACTGTGTCGGCGGGCCAGCAGCGAGCAGCAGCGCGAAGACGATCGAGACCGCGGCGATGGCGATGACCGCGCTGATGACCGGCCGGGTGAGAACGCTGGCCAGGAGGCGGTCGAGCGGGCGATCGGCGTCGTCGCGCAGCACGCGCCACTGCGGCTCGGGCACGCCGCGGCGGGCCATCGCGCGCTCGAAGGGGACGGTCATGAACGGCACGATCGCGGAGGCGAGGGCGAGCAGGCCGCGGCCGATGCTCCAGCGACCGTCGATCCAGACGGCGATCACGACCACCACGTAGCAGAGGAACACGAAGCCGTGGATGCCGCCGGCGGGACGCACGAGCGCGTCGGTCACATCAGCGGCGCGCAGGATCATCGCGGTGATGAGCATTGCCCACGTGATGACCTCTGCGATGGCCGTGACGGTGAACAGGGGGCGGGGGCCGGGCGCGGTCACCGCTCGATGCCTCCCCCACGGCGCGAGCGCCGGATGCGCTTGGCTCGTTCGATCTCCGGCTTGAAGGTCCGCAGCGCCCAGCCGGCGAGCACGGCCACGCCCACCAGGACAGCAATGATGATCAGGAATTCAGGCATGGCTCCACCCTAGCGACTCCCCCTGAAGGATTCCCTGGGTACCGCACACGCCCGAGTCTGGCGCGCACCCCGGCGCAGCCCACTCGCGGGCCCAGCCCTCGCACCCCCGCCGCTGGCCGCCCGCTCCACCCCGTGCAACCTC
>JAUNTT010000038.1:11391-19181 GCA_030538555.1 Micrococcus sp. | reverse complement strand
GCCGCACCGTCCTGGGCCTCCTGGGCCATGCGCCGGACGTCGTCGATGTCGAGGCCCTTCACCTGGCCGAGCAGGTCGTCGAGCTGAGCGGCCGGCAGGGCGCCGGGCTGGGAGAAGACGAGCACGCCGCCGCGGAAGGCCATCAGCGTGGGGATCGAGGTAATCCCAGCCATCGCCGCCAGCTGCTGCTGATCCTCGGTGTCTACCTTGGCGAAGGTGACGTCGTCGTGCTGCTCGGACGCAGCCTCGAAGACCGGGGCGAAGTTGCGGCAGGGACCGCACCAGCTCGCCCAGAAGTCAACGATTACCGTGTCATTCTCGGCAACCGTGGGGCCGAAGCTCTCAAGGGTGAGGTCAGTGGTGGCCACGTGGGGTCCTTCCTGTTCTGCGGTGGGCAGTGGGCGTGCGCAGGGCCATGGCGGGCCTGCGCGTCCGGCACCGTCTGTCTATCAGGGTCGTCGCACGCTGCAACAGGGGTGTGGTTCGGCGTATTCCTTGGGCGGCGTGGGCCGGTGCCGCGCCTCCCGCAACCAGCCGCTATGTGTCCGGCGAGGCTTCTCCGGCATCGCAGTCGGCCCTCCAGGTGCCACCACATCACGTTCTCCTCGACCGCTGTCAGCGGTGAGGCTCTCGGTCCAAAATTCTTACCGATGCTTCTATCATCCGTTCGTAGCCTCGCCGCTACACCTGCCTCTAACGATAATTTGACACAGCCGCCTACAGGATGCTTATGGTGGAGACGCATGAACAAATCTAGCAATGTGATCACGGAGGCGTTTCGTGAATGCCGCGCTGAAGTACCTAGGTCTCGCTGGTGAGCCTGAAAGGCGTCGATCCCGATCGGAGCCCACCCCTCGAAGTGAGCGCATTAAGACTCTCCTTCTCGCGCTGCTGTCTGGGCTCACCGTTTTCCTGGTCACGCAAGCCACCGTTGGCCAAGGGGGCCACTATTTTGCACTCGTACCCTACTCCGTAGCCCTCTTCACTTTTGTCATGGTGACGAAGTACAGTCGGCGAAGTCCGCTCGCCTCGCATCGCCAGGAGAACAATTCATGAAGCTTCATTGGAAGTGCACGTCCATCAGCGCATCACTGGCGTTGTTGATCAGCGCTCCCGCTGCTGTGGCCCAAGAGTCGACAGCTGGCGAGGCATCAGTGACAACACGCCAGTGAATGGAACCCTTGGGTCCGGTGGATGGCTCCACCCCGAGGTCAAGAGAATGATCGGCGCGTGCATTGGCATTGGAGTCACCGGAAGCAGCCAGTGGCCTTCCTCCGCGCAAGAGAGGGCAGTGTGATCGAAACCTGCGTTGCGCGTGGAAAATTGAGCCTCGATCAGTGATTGACTTACCACTCGTCAGTGTCGTATATCGTGAAATTGGTCGTACCCATAGGCCTCAGATTCCGAACTCTCGCGCATCCTGCCGCGCTGGCGCCCCTGTGTCCGCGGCATCCAGGGCGGCGAGCTGCTCGGCGGTGAGCGCGAACCCGTCGAGTGCAAGGTTCTCGGCCTGCCGCCCTGGATCGCTCGAGCGCGGCACCGCGACCCGCCCCGACTGCACATGCCACCGCAGCAGCACCTGCGCCGGCGTCACGCCATGCGCCCGGGCCGCCTCCAGCACCGCGGGCACCTCAAAGGCCGCCCCGCCACGGCCGAGCGGCATGTAGGCCACCACAGCGGCACCGTGCTCCACCGTGGCACGGCACACGGGACGCTGCTGCACCAGCGGATCCACCTGGATCTGGTTGACCGCGGCGCGCAGCCCGTCCGCTTCGAGAATGTGAAGATGCTCCGGCAGGAAATTGGACACACCCCACGTACGCGTCAGCGCGCCGCTCACCGCTCCGTCCGGCGTCGTCCCCGACCCCGACGACGGCCCGCTCAGCTCCGCCAACGCGGCCGCCAGATCCCGGTAGGTGCCCTCCTGAGCGGTGCGCCACGGATTCGGCCAGTGAATCAGCACCTGGTCCACCGACTCCAGCCCCAACGCCGTCAGGCTGGTCTCAATGCCGGCGCGGGCGTGGGCCACGGCCCGCTCAGCCGGTGCGAACCAGTCCGCGGTGAGCTTGGTGGTGACGAAGACGTCCGAACGCGGCAGCCCGGAGGCTCGGAGTGCGGCACCCACCTCCGCCTCATTGCCATACGCCTGCGCGGTGTCCAGGTGCCGATACCCCACCTCGAGTGCGTGCTCAATCGCCGCCTGACCCGAAGCTCCGGTGAGCTTGTAGGTACCCAGGCCCAGGGCTGGCATCGTGATGTCCTCGTGCAGAGTGACTGTGGCGGCTTCCGTGTGCTGGTTCATATCTCCACGCTACGCCTGCAGCTCCTGACGTGGCGCGGTCCAGTCACTAGGCTGAGGCCATGAGCGCACACGGCACCGTCTACGTCCTCAACGGCCCCAACCTGAACCTGCTCGGCTCCCGCGAACCGGAGGTCTACGGCACGGACACCCTCGACGACGTCCGCGCGCTGACCGAGCGCGAGGCCGCCGAGGTGGGGCTGACGGTGGAGTTCCGTCAGTCCAACCACGAGGGTGTGCTGATCGACTGGATCCACGAGGCACGCGAGCACGGCGTCGGGATCATCCTGAACCCGGGCGCCTTCACGCACACTTCCATCGCGATCCGCGACGCCCTCTCCGCGGCCGAACTGCCTGCCGTGGAGGTGCACCTGTCCAATGTGCACGCCCGGGAGGCCTTCCGCGCCCACTCCTACATCTCCCCGGTGGTCCGCGGAGTCATCGCCGGCACCGGCGTGCGCGGCTACGCCTATGCGATCCGCGAGATCGCCGCTCTGACGGGCTGAGGCGGTGATCGCCGCCCCGCGGCACACCGGCAGCGGTGACGGTCAGTCGGCGTCGCCGGCGGCGAGCTGACCACAGGCGCCGTCGATCTCCTTGCCACGCGTGTCGCGCAGCGTCGTCGGGATGCCGGCGGCGTTGAGCCGGTCGACGAACTCGCGCATGACCTCCGGTTCGGAAGACGTCCAGATGGAGCCCGGCGTCGGGTTCAGCGGGATCGGGTTGACGTGCACCCAGCCCTTGCCGCGCGCATTGAGCTTCTTGGCGAGTAGATCCGCGCGCCACGCGTGGTCATTCATGTCCTTGATCAGCGCGTACTCGATGGACACGCGCCGGCCGGTCTTCTGGAAGTACTCATGCGCGGCATCGATCGCCTCATCGGCCTTCCACCGCGAATTCACGGGGATCAGCTCGTCCCGCAGCTCATCATCCGGAGCATGCAGGGACAGCGCGAAGGTCACCGGGATGTCCTCATCCGCGAGCTTCCGCATGGCCGGGACCAGGCCCACCGTGGACACCGTGATGTTGCGCGCGGACATGCCCAGGCCCTCCGGCGACGGGTCCACCATGCGGCGCACGGCGGCGATCACGCGCTTGTAGTTGGCCAGCGGCTCCCCCATGCCCATGAACACGATGTTGGTGACCCGGTCCGCGTCATGCCCGCCGTCCTTGCGCAGACCACCCAGCTCGCCGGCCGCGATCGCCTGATTCGCCCGCACAATCTGGTCCACGATCTCCGCCGTGGACATGTTGCGGGTCAGGCCGTTCTGACCGGTGGCGCAGAAGGGGCAGTTCATGCCACAGCCGGCCTGACTGGACACGCAGAGCGTGACACGGCCGGGGTAGCGCATCAGCACGGACTCCACGAGGGCGCCGTCGAAGAGCCGCCACAGGAACTTGATGGTGGCGCCGTCGTCGGTCTTCAGCCGCCGCACCTCGGTGAGTAGCGGCGGGAAGAACTCCTCGGCCAACTCCGCCTTGCGGTCCTTGGGCAGGTCCGTCATCTGGTTCGGGTCCGTGGTGTGGTGCTCGAAGTAGTGCACGGACAGCTGCTTGGCGCGGAACGCCGGCAGCCCGAGCTCCTTGATCTTGGCTTGACGCTCAGTCAACGTCAGATCGGCCAGGTGCGTGGGCGGCTGCTTCACCCGGGGTTGCTTGAACTGCAACAGCGGGCGACCGTCCGCGTCCGCCTGCTGGGTCCACCCCTCGGCCTGCGGCATCACCTGGGGACGTTCATCGCGCTGCCGGGACACGGTGCTCGGCACGCGCGGGGCACCCGGGCCGGTGGTGGACTGCGGGCGGGCGGTGCGGCGGGGGCTCTGCTCGTTCATCTGCACCAGTGTCCCACTCAGCGTTGGCGGACAGCCACCGTCCGGCGTCGGGTGCGGGACCACCGAAGAGGCACGGTCTTGTTATGGTAGGGATCACACCTGGAAACGATGTGGATGGAGCACGCCTTGGCCCGGAAGAAGTCGCTCGCGAGTCGATACAAGAAGTTCATGCGCGAGGTAGAGCGCGACGGCCAACGCGCAGCCGCCAGAAAGCAACGGCAGCGCGATGCGAAGAGGCGTGAAGCGGCAGCCAAGATGCGGCAGATGGCCCGCGAAAAGGAGGCCGCCGAACGCCAGGCGACGCAGGCTCAGCGCGTGGCGGATCGGGCTGACGCCGCCGCCATGCGAAAGGCTGAACAGGCGCGCAAGCAGGCCGAACGCGAGCGCCAGTTGGCCTACCAGGCAGACCGCCAAGACGAGGTCGATGCGCTGAACGACGAGCTGGCCCTGCGCCAGGAGGCTCTGGCCAGCATCCTGACTGACACCCTCGACGTCGATGACCATATTGACCTGGAGGAACTGCGATCAGAGGCCGAGCATCCTCCGTTCCCAGACAGGCACCTCGAGGAGCCCACGCCGTTGCCGGACGCTATCCCCGAGCCGCCTCGGCCTGAACGACCCGTCCCGGAGGAGCCCAAGGGACTATTCGGTCGGCGTCGGAAGCGGGAAGAAGCCGAGTTGCAGGCTGATGAGGAGCACGCGGAGGCACTGCAGCAGTGGGAAGAGGAGATGGCCACCCTCCCGGAACTGCGCGCCGAACAGCAGCGCGAGTACGCCCAAACGGAAGCGCGACGGCAGAATGCACTGGCGCAAGCACGCGAGCGCTACCAGCAAGAGTGTGCGGAGCGCGAAAAGGAGGCGGCGCAAGCGAACGCTGAACTCGACGAGCTCATCGTGGGACTCGGCTACGGGACTCCGGGGGCAGTGTGCGACTACGTCAGCCTTGTCCTCGACAACTCCGAGTACCCGGAGGGCTTCTCCATCGAGCACCAGGCTGAGTTTGAGCCGACGGATGCCGAACTTCGTCTCGTCTTGCGCCTCCCAGCGCCGGACACCTTCGAGGAGGTGAAGGCGTACCGATACGTCAAGAGCTCCGACGAGATCGCCCAGACCGCCATGACGCAGAAGGACAAGAAGGATCGCTACGCAGGGATCCTGCACGCCGTTGCCTTGCGGACACTCCACGAAGTATTTGAAGCTGACCGGCGCGGCTTGGTTCGCACGATTTCGTTGGAGGCTGGCACCGAGAGCATCAACCCTGCCACGGGGCGCATGGAGTACTCGCCGCTGCTTGCTGTGGCAACGTCTCGTGAGACCTTCCTGGAGATCGATCTCTCGGCAGTCGTGCCGACTGCGACTCTGGAGCATCTCGGCGCCACCGTGTCCAAGAATCCTTATGCGGTCACCGCCATTGACGTCAGCGGGATCCGCCGCGCATGACAACGCCGTCCGCCGCACGCTTCAACCCGGCACCGGGGTGGCCGACGCCGCCACCTGGCTGGGTTCCGCCGGCGGGGTGGTCTCCTGATCCCGCCTGGCCAGCCCCACCACCGGGCTGGCAGCTGTGGATTGTTGACGAGCCAGAAGATGCGCTCCATGAGCGGTCCGACGATGAAGCACCGGTAGGGGACTCAGCGCCAGGTGCCGACGATCACGAGTCTGAGCCTCAGGTCATACGCCCTGACGAGATTGAGGCGCTCAGGGTGGAGAACGCCCGCTTGCGAGCGCGGTTGGAGGCGCACGATTTGCGCGGTCACAGCGACGAGTTCAACGATGCGCAAGTGCTCCATGACGTCGGCATCTACCGCTACCACCATCCCCTAGAGACGGCCGCAGCGTACCAGGACCGCCTCAAAGACATCGAGTCGCGGGTGGCTGGCGCCATCAAGGATGGAACAGCCATTGAGGCCAGTGAGACGTTCACCATGAACAACTCACTCGCCCAGGGCCGCCGGCTGTCCAATGATCTGACGCGACTCATGCTCCGCGCCTACAACGCCGAGGTCGACAATTCCCTCCGCACGCTGCGCGCAGGCAATGTCCTCGCGGCGCGTCGCCGAGTGGAACGCTCACGCGACGCTATCGCGAAGCTCGGATCTCTCATGGACATGCGCATCAGTGAGGCGTTCCACGCTCTGCGCCTGGAAGAAATCGAGCTCACGGCCGACTGGCTGATGAAGAAGCAGGCAGAGCGCGAGGAAGCGCGAGAGGAACGTGCGCGACTGCGCGAAGAACGCAGGGTTCAGAGAGAGCTCGAGGCGGAACGCGCACGACTCGACAAGGAGCGCGCTCACATCTTGAACACCCTTAGTTCGTTGGAGACTCAAGGCCGTCACGACGACGACCTTGCATCGCGCCTCGCGCAGATCGACAAGGCGATCGAGGACAACGACTTCCGTGCCGCGAACATCCGCGCGGGATATATCTACGTCATCTCGAATGAGGGGGCGTTCGGGCCCGGAGTCGTCAAGATTGGTCTGACACGGCGGCTCGAACCTCTCGACAGGATCACAGAGCTCAGCGGTGCTGCCGTGCCCTTCCGCTTCGACGTCCATGCACTGTTCTTCTCCGAGGACGCCGTCTCGTTGGAGCTGATGCTGCACAAGCACTTCAGTGAACGTGCGCTGAATCGTGCGAACGCCCGCAAGGAGTTCTTCTTCGCGACCCCTGCTGAGGTCCGTGATGTCCTCCTGGAGCAGCTGGGCAACATCCTGGAGTTCTCCGAAGAGGCCGAGGCGCTCGAGTTCCGTCAGTCTGAGAAGTACTGGCCGGCGGCAGGCGGATCGCACCCAGCCGCCTGAGCACGCACCTCGCGTTCACGCCGATCGGTCACCCGGGTTCACGCACCCGGATGACCACCGCGCACGACGCCGTTCACCCCGGGCGCGCCGCTCGTTCACCTTCCGTTCATCTTTCGTGACGAACGCCCGACTGAGGGGTGGGAATCGGCTCAGACATGCGGATCTGCGCGAGTCGACGGCCGCCAGATTCAGCCCGCTCGACACCCCGTGTTCACCTTCCGACTTGCGTTTCTCCGCAGATCGCCTAGTGTTGGGACCACGTTGTTCACCTGGTGTTCACCTTGGCGCCACGGAGAACACCACAGACCTTGGTGGGACTTCCCCACCACCGACCGCCGGAAGATCCGGCATGAAGGAGGTGCTCGCCATGAGCATCACGACCACGAATCGCACCCGCTCGCACCTGCGCAGCATCACCGAGCCCAGCAACGTCATGCTCCTCCGCGTCCTTGGCCGCGTTGAGCTGGACATGATCGAGCGCTTCGGCGCCGAGCTGGACGCCGACACCGTCCGCCAGACCGTGCGCGACTCCTTCGCGGAGCTGCAGTCCCGGTCCACCGTCTCCCAGTTCCTGGTCCCGCTCACCGAGCGCATGGCCCTGGAACGCCTGCACGCGCTGACCGACGCCGAGCACGGCATGGACCACGAGGCCATGGCGGCCTGACCCTGATCCCGCTCCACGGAGCGCGATCCACCACGGGGACCCGCATCAGCGGGTCCCCGTTGTTGTGTGCGGATGTTGTGTGCAGACACCGGGCCGTTCGCCCGCCCTTTTTTCGATGTCCCGCCCTTCATTCGGTGCGGGGCATCGAAAAAAGGGCGGGTTGACGAGAGGGGGCGCGCGGCCGAGAGGGGGGA
>JAUNTT010000038.1:1896-11381 GCA_030538555.1 Micrococcus sp. | reverse complement strand
CGGCCGGCAGGGTGCGCGTGACGCCCGGCCCTCCCCGCGCCAGCGCCTCGTCAGAGCCCGAGCGCGCGGCGCATGGGGGCGAACTTGGCGGCGATCTCGGCCACCTCAGCGGCCGGGTGCGAACCGGGCACAATGCCCCCGCCGGCGTGGAGGCGCAGCGTGAGCCCGTCACGGCCCGCCATCACCTGCCCGCAGCGCAGCGCCAGCGCGATCTCCCCGTCTCCGGTGTGATCCAGCCAGCCCACCGGCCCGGCGTAGCGGCCGCGGTCCACCGGCTCCACGTCCTCGATGATCGCCAGCGCCTCACCCGACGGCGTCCCGCCGACCGCCGCCGTGGGGTGCATCCGAGCCACCACGTCCAGCACGGTGCCGCTGGCGTCCCGCAAGGGTCCGCGCACCGTGGTGGCCAGATGGTGCACGTTCGGCAGGCTCAGCACGAACGGCTCCGCCTGCTCCTCGACGTCGATCACCTCGGCGAGCGCATCGAGCACGGACTGGGCCGCCCAGTGGTGCTCCTCCGCCAGGCTGGCATCCTCCAGCAGCCGTGCGCGCGCCTCAGCGTCGGCCGCCGCATCCGCCCCGCGTTCCACGGATCCGGCCAGGACCAGCGACTCGATTCGCCCGCCCCTGCGCGTGGCCAGCATCTCCGGTGTGGCCCCGAGCAGACCCCCGACGGCGAACACCCACGTCTGCGGGTACCGCTCGTGCAGTCGCGCCACGGCTCGCCATAGCGCGGCCTCGGTCACGGGGACGTCCTCGGTTCGGCTGAGCACCACCTTGTGCAGGGGTTCAGCCGAAAAGCGCTCGAGCAGAGTCTCGATGGCTGCGGCGTACTGGGCGTCCGACCACCCGCGCGCGCCGCTCGCGTCGGCCTCGGGAGCATCCGGCACGGGAACGGTGGCAGCCCGCAGGCTGACGTGAGGGTCGGAGGCCACGGCCACGGCCAGACCCGCGTCGGTCACGTGCTGCGTATGGTGGACCGGACCCGCCCCGTCCGTGACGGTCACCCAAGCCGCCGGCACGCGCAGCACACTGGGCTGCTCGGAGTCATCGGAGAAGGTGCTCGAGATCCACGCGCGGGCTGCCTCGCGCGGGGCGTCGTCGGGAATGCCGGAGGCCTCGACGGCCGCGCGCCACAGGGCCGAGAGCCGGTGCACCCGGTCAGTCCCAGACACCAGCACCGTCCAGCCACCCAAGCCCACGGTGACCGTGCCCTCGTGGGCCCAGATCACCGCGGACGAGAACTCCTCTGCCTCTGCCGTGGTGCCCAATGCGCGCAGGGGCGCGGTGAGGACGGCGTCGGAGGCGGACATGGTTCCTATTCTGTCCCAGACTCGCACCCTCGGCCCACCGGCAGGTGTTCACCTGACGCTCATGTGCTGTCTAGGGTGGACACAACGTCCCGGGCCGGAAACGTCCCGGCCATTGCCCGCTGACCGGCGGTGATACCGCCTTCCTGCGCCGAAAGAACCGCCATGCACGCTGCTGACTCCTACCCCCACGCCACCCCGCTGACCGCGGAGATGCGCGAGCGAGATCACCATGTGCTGGACCGGGAGGCCGAGCATCTGCAGGGCCAGTACCCGGAGGTCGCCGACGTCGCCACCGTGCGTCGCATCCTGCAGGAGGCTTACGAGGACCTCGCCCGCACCACCGCGAACCCGTCCATGCTGGCCGCCGTCTCCGTGCATGAGGCCACCGGGCGGCTGCGCGCGGTGGGGTTGCGGCAGGGCAGCATCGAATCTCGTCACCCGCGCGTCCTTTTCGTCTGCCACGGCAATGCGGGACGTTCGCAGATGGCCGCCGCGCTGCTGGAGAACCGGTCCCAGGGCACCATCCGCGCGCGGTCGGCCGGCACCAACCCCGCCGGGCACGTGCTGTCCAGCGCAGTGGACGCGATGGCAGAGATCGGGGTGCCCCTGCACCATGCGGTCCCCAAGCCCCTGGATGAGGACATCGTGGCCGCCTCGGAGATCATCGTGGTCTTCTCCGGAGCCCAGGAGCCCGACTGGCCGGCGGGTCCCGAGATCCGGCACTGGCCCGTGCCCACGCTGCGCGGGCTGAGCTCGCAGCAGGCGGCCGCCGTGCGTGACGACGTCGACCTGCGGGTCCGTGAGCTCATCCACGAGCTGAGTCCGAGCTCCGAGGGCTGACCCTCAGCCTTGACCGGATACCCATAGGGGGTATAGAACTGGAGCATGAGCACCACATGCTGCAGCACCGCCTCGACCCCGGATCCCGACCTCGCCACCGCGGCGGCGGACCCCGGGACCGGCCCTGCCGAGGCGCCCATCGGCGCACCCCACGGCTATGACGCCCAGCGCAAGGCGTATCTGACCCAGCTCAAGCGCATCGAGGGTCAGGTCCGCGGCATCGCCCGGATGATCGAGCAGGACGTCTACTGCATCGACGTGCTCACTCAGGTGTCCGCGGCCACCAAGTCGCTGCAGTCGGTCAGCCTCAAGCTCATGGACGATCACCTGCGCCACTGCGTGGCCGAAGCCGCCGTGCAGGCCAATGCCGAGGGACGTCAGGACATCGTGGACGCCAAGGTCGCCGAGGCCACCGCCGCCATCGGACGCCTGCTGCGCTGAGCCGGCCTCGCGAGCCCCACGCCTGCCCACGGCCAGCCCACCACCCGAACACGACGCCAGAACCCCACAACCCCACAACCCCAGGAGGCTCCTCATGGCTGCCCTTGAACTGAAGATGACCGGACTGACCTGCGGACACTGCATCGCCTCGGTGCAAGAGGAAGTGGGCGAGGTCACCGGAGTCACCGCCGTGGACGTCGACCTCGTCAAGGACGGCGTGTCCACCGCCACCATCCTCTCCGTCGGCGAGCTGGACCTCGACGCCGTCCGCGCCGCCGTCGAGGAAGCCGGCTACACGGTGGTGCAGGACTGATCATGTCCACCACCGGGTCCCCCGTCTCCCCCGCCCTGCTTCACGAGCGCCGCGTGCAGCTCGAGATCTCCGGCATGACCTGCGCCTCCTGCGTCCACCGCGTGGAGCGCAAGCTCGGCAAGCTCGAGGGCGTGACGGCCACCGTGAATCTGCCGCTGGAGCGAGCGACGGTCACCGCGCCGGCCGGGGTGAGCGACGCGGACCTGATCGCCGCGGTCACCGGCGCCGGCTACCAGGCCACCGTCCACGCGCCCGACGACGCCCGCCCGGGTTCCCGCGCGGGCTCGGGATTCCCCACAGCGGTCGACGACGACGGCGCCGCATCGCCGCGCGCTGCAGCACCGCAGCAGGACCCGGCACTGAAGCAGGACCCTGCGGCCACCTCGGCGGTGGCCCGTCATCTGCTGCCGCGGCTGATCGTGGCCGTGATCCTCACGATCCCCACCGTGGCCCTGTCCATGATTCCCGCGGTGCAGTTTCCGCACTGGGGATGGTGGGTGTTCGCGCTGTCCACGCCGGTGGTGCTGTGGTCCGGCTGGCCCTTCCACGCCGCGGCCCTGCGCGCGGGCCGTCACGGCACCTCCACCATGGACACCCTGGTCTCCGTGGGTGTGCTGACCGCATGGGGCTATTCGGCGGTGGAGCTGATCCTCGACCCAGCCATGACCCACCACGTCGGCGGGACCATGGCGGAGATGTCCGCGCACAGCCTGTACTTCGAGACAGCCGCCGTGATCGCCACCTTCCTGCTGCTGGGCCGGTGGCTGGAGGCGCGCGCGAAGTCGCAGGCCGGTGCCGCGCTGCGCGCCCTGCTGCGCTGGGGGGCGGCCACCGCCACGGTGGTGGAGATCAACGAACGCCGGGAGATGATCGGCACCGAGACCACGGTGCCCGCGGAGTCCCTGCAGCCCGGGGACGTAGTCCTGATCCGTCCCGGCGAGAAGGTCCCCACCGACGCCGTCGTACTGGCGGGCACCTCCGCCGTGGACACGTCGCTCTTGACCGGCGAGTCCGTGCCCGTGGAGGTGGGGCCCGGTGACACTGTGACCGGTGCCACCGTCAACGTCTCCGGGCGGTTGGTGGCGGAGGCCACCCGCGTCGGCGCGAACACCACGCTGGCGCAGATGGGCCGGCTGGTCTCCGATGCGCAGACCGGCAAAGCCCGCGTGGCCCGTCTGGCCGACCGCATCTCCGCGGTCTTCGTCCCGATCGTCATGGTGATCGCCGCGCTCACCCTGCTCACGTGGCTGCTGGTCACGGGCGGAGACCTGCCCAGCGCGCTGCGCGCCGCCGTCGCCGTGCTCGTCATTGCCTGCCCGTGCGCCCTCGGTTTGGCGACGCCGGTCGGTCTGCTCGCCGGCACCGGCCGCGCCTCCCAGCTCGGGATCCTCATTCGCGGCCCCGAGGTCCTCGAGGACACCCGCACGGTGGACACCATCGTGCTGGACAAGACCGGCACGGTCACCGAAGGCCGGATGAGCGTGGACCACGTGTCCAGCCTCGGGGAGTACCCGCAGGATCAGGTGCTGGCGTGGGCGGCCGCGGTGGAACATGGTTCGGAGCATCCGATCGCCACCGCCATCGTGGTGGCGGCCGAGGAGCGCGGGCTGTCCCGTGACCCCGTCACGGAGTTCGCCTCACACGCCGGCGGCGGGGTGTCCGGCGTCGTCAGCGGCGCGGCCGGCTCGGAGGAGACCGCAGCGCGGCGCATTGCCGTGGGCCGCGAGAGCTTCGTGGACACCGCTGGTGCGGGGGTGCAGGGGGCCGACGCCGACGCATTCGCTGCCGCGGAGGCTTCCGGGTCCACCGTGGTGTGGGTCAGCGTGGACGGCGTGCCGGCCGGTTTCATCGCGGTGCGGGACACCGTCAAGGAATCCTCAGCCCAGGCCATCAAGGATCTGAAGGCGATGGGGCTGCGCCCCTTGCTGGTCACCGGTGACAACGCCGCGGTGGCCCGTACGGTCGCCGAGCAGGTGGGGATTGGCCCCGAGGACGTGGTGGCGGGCGTCCGTCCCGAAGACAAGGTGGAGGTGGTCTCCCGTCTGCAGGCGGAGGGCCGCGTGGTGGCCATGGTGGGTGATGGGGTCAACGACGCCCCGGCACTGGCCCAGGCCGACGTCGGGATCGCGATGGCCACCGGCACGGATGTGGCCCAGGAGGCCGCGCAGATCACGGTGATGAGCTCGCATCTGCCGCAAGTGGTGCAGACCCTGGATCTGTCTCGCCGCACCCTGGGGATCATCCGCGTGAACCTGTTCTGGGCGTTTGCGTACAACACGCTCGGCATCCCGGTGGCCGCCCTGGGCTTACTCAACCCCATGATCGCCGGCGCCGCCATGGCCGCCTCGAGCGTCCTGGTGGTGCTGAATTCACTGCGGTTGACGCGTTACGCGCGATGACGCCAGACGCGCAGGATCCGTAGGTCTTTTGAACAGGACGCGCACAGCACTTAGCGTGGGTGACGTGAGCCACGGCCACTGACCCGACCCTTGTGATGCAGAGGACTCACCGGCCATGACTACTGCGACCCGTCGCGCCACCGCAGAGGGACTAGACCCCCAAGCCACCGAGTTAGCAATCGACCTGCAGAGGGTCATCAACCGTTACCACTCACTCGAACCCGAGCTCAAGGAGCTACCTCTCGACGACCCTCGCATTCAGCTCGAGCTTGAACTCGCTATCCCGGCACAGAGCGCAGTCATCGGACCCCTCTGGAACCCGATTCAGGCTGGCAGCTGCTCGTGACCGGACCCCGTTTCCAAAAGCTGATCTTTGGCGTCGCGGCGGGTACGGCGTGGATGGCGTATTACTGGCTCGGCAGAGAAGTTTTCGACCTCTGCCTGTTGATACGAGGACCTGGCGGCGACCACGGAAACTGCACACCGAGCCCGTGGAATTGGTTTGAGTTCGCCTTGCCAGCCATCATCATTTTCGCCCTCTTGCAGTTCCCTACATGGGAGGAACGGAAAGCGCGTCGCAACCTCAAGGAGCGTCGGCGACGGGAGTCAGCAGAGCCTCACGGCGCACCGCACACACACGATGATTCTCGCGGATCAGGGCAGGCAGGTTCGTGACTCGGTGAGCCACTCCTCGAGCTCGCCAGACTCCTCCCACAGTTCGTAGAGCTCGGAGGAGGAGGCCTCGCGCAGCACCATCCCGGACAGCTCGCGCACCGTCTGGATGTCCTCTTCCTCGAACTGGTCGATGAAGCCGCTGAGGTCCAGTTCGCGGGTGTCTGCGTGCTCGGCGAGCGCCTGCTCGCCTGCGGGGTGCTCGTTGCGGGCGATGCGGATCAAGGCAGCCATGGCCAGCAGGATGCTGCCCTGATGCGCGTCGATGATCCCGGCGTCTTCCTCCACCGTGAAGTAGTCGCGGTACTCGTCCAGGGAGAACGAGCCGTCGAGGACTTCATCCACGAAGTCCAGGGCGTCATCATTCTCGAAGACTCCAGCTCCCCACGCTCCCATGGCGTGACTCCTTCCTGTGACAGGACCGCTCAGGCTCCTCCGGCGGCCAGGTGTTCGGCGCGATGCGCGATCAGTTCCAGCTCCTTGGCCATCTGACGCCGCGTCAGGGCCGCGCCCACGGGTCCCATGACCCGGGTGAGGCCCCGCTGTAAAGTCCCGGACAAGCCTCCCGGCTGTGGGCCCTCGGGCCGGGCGGCGAAGTGGAACGACAGGGTGACCCCGGCCGGGGTGGCGCCATTGCCGGCGGGCTCGAGCTGGAAGCCCGTCTCATAGCGGGTGCCGTGATTGATGGCGAGGATGTCGGTGCGCCGAGCCTCCTCAAGGCCCACCACTTCCATCTCCTCCGTGGCCTCTTGGCCGAACATCCGCCGGGTCTCCCGCCACCGCGTGCCCACCTGGTACGTACCGGGGGCGTCGTCGGAGAGCCGTTCGAGCTTCAGGATCGTCGGCAGGTGCTGGCCCATGCCCTCGAGGTCCGTGATCACGGACCACACCACCTCGGCCGGTGCGGCCACAAAGCGATCCGCGCGCACGGACCAGCTGGGCGGGGCGGACGTGTCAGTCGTCGCACTCGTGTCAGTCATGTCCGGCCTCCCGGTCCGTCAGACGGTGATGAGGGGACTCTACGCCCCGCCGCTCACCTTGGGGAGAGACCCCCTGCTCTGACCGGGCCCACTGCCGACGCACGCGCACCGTGCCGCGGTTCAGCCGCGCTTCGTGCTGCCGCTCAGCCGCGCGGGCGTGGGCTGGTCGAGTGACCCGTGAACCAGGCCACCAGAACGCCGTCGGCCTCGACCCGCACCTCGATCATGCGGTCGCGGCCGAATTCCACCGACTGGCGTGCGGTGGCGGTCAGCTGCGCGCCCAGCGGGGCCGGCGCCACGTAGGTGATCTCCGCGCGTCGGGTCACGGGGGCGGCCCCGAAAGTGGCCACGCAATAGGCCAACGCCGTGTCCGCCAGGTGGAACAGGAAGCCGCCGTGGCAGATCTCGTGCGAGTTGACCATGTCCGCGGTGACGTCGCGGTGCAGGCTCACGTGCCCGACGCCGGACTCGCCCAGGCTCACGCCATGCTCCCGCACGGCCGGGTCGTTCGCGTAGATCTCCTCGAGGCGAGCCCGGATCGCGCCGTCACGTTCGGCATCGCTCTCGTAGCCGGCGTCGGCGTCGTGACCGGCGTCGGCGGTGTTCGGGTCGGTTGTGTTCGGATGGGGCTGGTGTTCGCTCATGCCCTAATTCTCAGGGACGCGCCGCGGCGAAGGCGTGTAACCACGTCCACCCCTGCGCCGGCCCCAGACAGGTGCCTGCCTGAGGGCTTAGAAGAAGCCGAGCTTGTTCTCCGAGTAGGACACCAGCAGGTTCTTTGTCTGCTGGTAGTGCTCGAGCATCATGAGGTGGTTCTCGCGGCCGATGCCCGAGGCCTTGTAGCCGCCGAACGCCGCGTGCGCGGGGTAGTTGTGGTAGTTGTTCACCCACACACGCCCGGCCTGAATCGCCCGGCCGGCCCGGTAGGCGGTGTTGCCGTTGCGGGACCACACGCCAGCCCCCAGGCCGTAGAGGGTGTCATTGGCGATGCTCATCGCGTCGTCGAAGTCCGAGAACGTCGTCATGGACACCACGGGACCGAAAATCTCCTCCTGGAAGATGCGCATCGAGTTCTTGCCGCGGAAAATCGTCGGCTTGACGTAGAAACCGCCCGCCAGATCGCCGCCCAGCTCGGCCTGCTCACCACCGATCAGGACCTCCGCACCCTCCTGCTTGCCGATGTCCAGGTAGGAGAGAATCTTCTCGAGCTGATCGTTGGAGGCCTGGGCGCCCATCATGGTGTCCGTGTCCAGCGGATTGCCCTGCACGATCTTCGAGGTGCGCTCCACCACGGCGTCGAGGAACTTGTCGGCGATGGACTCCTGCACGAGCGCGCGTGACGGGCACGTGCAGACCTCACCCTGGTTCAGCGCGAAGAGGGTGAAGCCCTCCTGCGTCTTGTCCCAGAAGGCGTCGTCGGCGTCCATGACGTCCTCGAAGAACACATTCGGGGACTTGCCGCCCAGCTCGAGGGTGACAGGAATGATGTTCTCCGAGGCGTACTGCATGATCAGTCGGCCCGTGGTGGTCTCGCCCGTGAAGGCGACCTTCTTGATCCGCGGGGACTGGGCGAGGGGCTTGCCCGCCTCGAGGCCGAAGCCGTTGACCACGTTGACCACGCCGGGCGGCAGCAGGTCGCCGATCAGCTCCATGAGCACCATGATCGAGGCCGGCGTCTGCTCCGCGGGCTTGATCACGACGGCGTTGCCCGCCGCGAGCGCCGGGGCCAGCTTCCACACGCCCATCAGGATGGGGAAGTTCCAGGGGATGATCTGGCCGACCACACCGAGTGGCTCGTGGAAATGATAGGCGGTGGTGTCGTCGTCGAGCTGGGACAGCCCGCCCTCCTGCGCGCGGATGGCGCCGGCGAAGTAGCGGAAGTGGTCGATGGCCAGCGGCAGGTCCGCGTTGAGGGTCTCGCGCACGGCCTTGCCGTTGTCCCACGTCTCCGCGACGGCGAGCATCTCGAGATTCTCCTCCATGCGGTCCGCAATGCGGTGCAGGATCAGCGCCCGCTCGGCCACGGAGGTCTTGCCCCACGCATCGGCGGCCTTCCACGCGGCATCCAGTGCGGCGTCGATGTCCTCGGCGGTACCGCGGGCCACCTCACAGAAGGCCTTGCCGGTCACGGGGGTGACGTTCTCGAAGTACTGGCCCTTGACGGGGGCGACCCATTCGCCGCCGATGTAGTGGTCATAGCGGGACTTGAAGGTCACCTTGGCATCGGAGGTGCCGGGGGCTGCGTAGACGGTCATGGTCTCTCCTTGGTGGTGGGTGGGGATGGATCGGGGCAGGACGCTGAGGCGGCGCTCAGTCCATGAGTCGGGAACGGATCAGGAAGCGCTTGCCCTCGGGGGCCTCGACCGAGAACCCCGAGCCGCGGCCGTCGACGACGTCCAGCGTCAGGTGCGTGTGCTTCCAGTACTCGAACTGGGCGGCGGACATCCAGAACGGCACCTCGACGATGGCGACGCTCCCGTCGTCCTGGGGTGCGGCGTCCGGCGCGTCATCCCGTTCCGGCGCGTCA
>JAUNTT010000038.1:0-1886 GCA_030538555.1 Micrococcus sp. | reverse complement strand
CGGTGCGGAAGTCCCCCGCCGGGTAGCACATGGGGGCGGATCCGTCGCAGCAGCCACCGGACTGGTGGAACATCAGCGGCCCGTGGATCGGGAACAGTCGCTGCAGCAGCGCCAGCGCGGCCGGCGTCATGGCGACCCGGGAGCGGGTCTCGCCCGGCAGTTCCGGCCGCGCTTGCAGGGCATAACCCTGGGTGCCGGGCGTGGCCTCAGCGGGGGCCTCGGTGGTGGGCGCGTCGGCCGCGCGCAGTCCGGGAGACGGTGAGCCGGTGCTCATGTGACCTCCTGCGGTGGCGGACAGTGTCCCAGCTCACACTAGACCGTGGACCGCTCACCGTCACGGGGCCTCAGAGACCTCCCAGGATCTGCTCTGTCACTACCCTGGTCCCATGACCGGCGACCCAAGCCCGACCATCACCGTGGACGAGGCGGGGCGACGTCGTCGGGCGAGTCAGCGTGCGGGGGCGTCGGCTGCACTCAGTAGGCCTTGACCCGCTGCTCCACCACCAGGTGGATGACCGCGAAGCGACCCTCCTCCTGCACCGCCTTCAGCGCGGCGTCGACGGCCGCGGGGACGTCGTCGTCGTGCTCCACCTTCACGCCGAAGCCGCCGAAGGCCTCGGCCATGGCGCCGAAGTCGGGGTTCTTCAGCTGGGTGCCGGACACCCGGTGCGGGTACTCGCGCTCCTGGTGGGTGCGGATCGTGCCGTACTCCTGGTTGTCCATGACGATCACCAGCGGGGCGGCCCCGTACTGCGCGGCGGTGGCCAGCTCCTGGCCGTTCATGAGGAACTCACCGTCGCCGGCGATGGTGGTGACCACGCGGCCGGGATAGTTCAGCGAGGCCGCGATCGCACCCGGCACCGAATAGCCCATGGAGCCGTTGCGGGCCGAGATCATGGCGCGGTAGCCCTCCGTGGGGAAGTAGCGGTGGGCCCAGTTGGTATGCTCACCCGCGCCCAGGGAGATCATGGCGTCCGTGGGGAGCTTGGGGACGAGGTTCGCCATGAGAGTGGCCATCTTCGCCTGCCCCTCGGAGGGCTCGGCCGCCGGCAGCGCGGCGAACTCCTCCTGCTCGGAGCGCAGCCGCTCACACCACTGCCGCCACCCGTCCTTCACCGCCAGGTCCATGCGGACCAGGTCCCGGACGAACACGTCCGGCTTCGCGACGATCTGGTGCGAGACCGGGCCGGAGCGCCCGCGCAGCGCCGGGTCGATGGTGACGAGGAAGTTCTTCTTGTCCCAGTTCTGGCGGATGGTGAAGCCGTCCGTGACCACATCGCCGGGCACGGTGCCCACGAAGATGATGAGGTCGGTCTCCTCGAGCAGCGCCTGCGTGAAATTGGGGCGGCCATAGCCGATGGGGCCGATGTAGGAGGGCGAGGAGAACGGCACGGTGCCCTCGGTGCGCCACTCGGCGGCCGCGGGGATCTGGTGGTCCTCGAGCCAGCGGGTGAACTCCTGGGTGCCCTCGTCCGTCCAGTCATTGCCGCCGGTGATGAACAGGGGCTTCTCGGACTCCTTGAGCGCGGCGTGCAGCGCCTTCCAGTCCTCCACGGTCATGCCGCCCTGCGCCACGGGGATCTGCGGGTGCAGCTGCGCGGAGATCTCCTCGCGGATGATGTCCTCCGGCAGCCCGACGACGACCGGCCCGGGGCGCCCGGAGGTCGCGGCGAACATCGCCTCGGCCACGATCTCCGAGGCACGATCCGCGTGGTCGAGGACCATGACGCGCTTGGTGCCGGTGCCGAACCACGCGTGCGGATCGAACTCCTGGAAGGCCTCGCGGTCCCGGTGCTCGAACGGGATCAGGCCGACGAAGAGCACCATGGCGGTGGAGTCCTGCCACGCGGTGTGCAGGCCCACGTGGGCGTTGGCGGCACCGGGGC